>DASUIL010000001.1:0-17215 GCA_036273075.1 Fluviicoccus sp.
GAAGTGGTGTCCACCGACTTCATCGGCTCCCGCGCCGCCGGCGTGTTCGATGCCCAGGCCACCATCGTCAACGGCAACCATGTGACCTGCTATGTCTGGTATGACAACGAAGTGGGTTACAGCACCCAGGTCTACCGCATCACCGAACAGATGGCCGGTGTGCGTTACCTGACCATCCCGGCGGAATCGCTGAACGCCTGACCGGCGGGTATGGTGTAAAAAACCGGGGCTGATCGCCCCGGTTTTTTTATGGGCGCACTGTCATAATGGCATTGCATTTCCCGCAGAAAATTATACTATGGGGGGTATACAAAGAGCGAGTACCGGCCATGCAAACCCCTCAACCCGAACACAAAGTCGAATTGCTGAAACGGCTGGCCCGCGTCGAAGGCCAGATCCGCGGCATCCAGAAACTGATCCAGAGCGATACCGAATGCGAGCAGGTGCTGCAGCAGATGACGGCCGCGCGGCGCGCGCTGGACAAGGCCTTCTTTGAAATGCTGGCCTGCGTCATTGAGTCCAACGTCATTGAGGAGGGCTGCGACAAGCCGGTGGCCGACCGCATGTCGGAAGTAAAAGCCCTGCTGACCAAATACGCCTGATAACCGGAGTCGACGACATGTCCATCAAGATGATCAGTGTCCGGAATTTTCAGGAACATTACAGCCCCGATCTGTTCATGATTGACGTGCGCGGCCCGGCCGAATACCAGGCCCAGCATGTCCACGGCGCGCGCCTGTATCCGCTCAACGAGCTGAACCCCGCCCGGATTGAAGCGGATTTGCAGGCGCAGGGCCTGAAGCATGAAGAACCCGTTTTCGTGCTCTGCCAGGCAGGGATGCGGGCGCAGATGGCCGCCGCGCAACTGGTGCAGCAAACCGGCCTGAACGTGGTGGTGGTGGAGGGCGGCACCAATGCCTGCATGACGGCGGGCCTGCCGATAGTTCGGGGCTGACGGATGCTGATCCTGCTGATCGGCGGCCTGATCGGACTGGTGCTGGGTCTGACCGGGGCCGGCGGCTCCATCCTGGCGGTGCCCTTGCTGATGGGCTTGCTGCACCTTCCGTTGGCGACAGCCAGCGGCCTGTCGCTGGGCGCGGTCGGGCTGGCGGCAGGTCTCGGGGTTGCGCTGCGTTTCCGTTCCGGCCAAATCCAGTGGTTTTTGGTGGCGGTGATGGCGGTTGCCGGCGCCGTTCTGGCTCCGGCGGGGCAGTGGTTGGGCGTGCGATTGCCTGAAAACGTTGTCCTGCTGGCCTTTGCCATGCTGGCGATGTTCATTGCCGCGCGCATGTGGCGGCAGGCTTGGCAGCATCCGGAAGAGACTCGGTTGCTGCGCGCCAGTCCCGAACTGGATGAAGCGGACGGCGGGCCGGTCTGCCAACTGACGGGGCGGCCGTTGTACCTGCAGTCGCCGTGCGTGATCCGTCTGTTGCTCGCGGGCGCGTTGGCGGGGCTGCTTTCCGGCCTGTTCGGTGTGGGCGGCGGCTTCGTGATCGTTCCGATGCTGGTGTTGCTCACCAACCTGCCGATGCGCATGGCGGTGGCGACCTCATTGGGCGTCATTGCCGTGGTTTCCCTGTCTGGATTTTGTCATTTCCTCTATGTAAACGGGGTGCCCGAAGGGCAACTGGCGCCGCTAGCGGCCGGGGCGGCGCTGGGCATGGCGGTGGGCAGTGTCGTGGCCCGGCGGGTCGCCGGACCACGCCTGCAACAGGGCTTCTCCGTGCTGGTAGCCTTGCTGGCGTTGCGAATGCTGTGGCAAGTCTGGAGTTGAATCATGATCTTCCGTCAATTGTTCGAACGCGAATCCGGTACGTATACCTATCTGATTGCCGATGAGCAGACACGACAGGCGCTGCTGATCGATCCGGTCAAGTCCGAGCTGAACGGCTACCTGCAATTGCTGCGGGAGCTCGATCTGCGTTTGGAGCAGGTGATCGAGACCCATATTCATGCCGATCATGTGACCGCGGCCGGCAGTCTGCGTTCCGCCACCGGCTGCCGCACGCTGCTGGGTGAACCGACCTCCAGTGAGTGCGTCAGCGTCACCTTCCGCGAAGGCGATCGCCTGTCCGTGGGTAACTTGATGTTGCAGGTGATGTATACCCCCGGCCATACCAACGACTCCTACTGTTTCCTGCTGGAAACCGGCAACCGCCGCCTGCTGTTCAGCGGCGACACCCTGCTGATACGCGGCACCGGCCGTACCGATTTCCAGAACGGCGATGCCGCCGCCCAGTACCGTAGTCTGCAACGCCTGTTGGCCCTGCCCGGAGATACCGAAGTCTGGCCCGGTCATGATTACAAGGGCTGGACATCCAGCACCATTGCCGAGGAGCGGGCGCATAATCCCCGCTTGCAGGTGGCGGATGAAGCCGCGTACGTACAACTGATGGCCAACCTCAAGCTGCCCAATCCCCGCCTGATGGATGTGGCCGTGCCCGCCAACCGCGCCTGTGGCGAGGAATAAACCCGCCCGTCGCCGGACTGTGGCATCATCCGCGTTTTATCGTTGCGGATGCCGTTCATGTCTTCGCTGTCGCTGGATGATTACTCCCGACTGTCCCCCGATCTGGTGATCAATGCGGTGGAAAGCACCGGCCGCCTGAGCGATGCCCGGGTCATGGCGCTGAACAGCTATGAGAACCGGGTCTATCAGGTGGGCATTGAAGAGTCGCTGCCGCTCATTGCCAAGTTCTATCGTCCCGCCCGCTGGTCCGACGCCCAGATTCAGGAAGAGCATGACTTCTGCCGCGAACTGGCTGCAGCGGAGTTGCCGGTGGTCGGGCCGGTGCCGGGCGAAGGCGGCGAGACACTGTACGATTTCGAGAACTACCGTTTTACCCTGTTCAATCGCAAGGGCGGACAAGCCCCCGAGCCCGGCGACTACGAACAGTTGCACCGCATCGGCATGCTGCTGGGCCGCATGCACGCCATTGGCCGTCAAAAGCCTTTTGTGCATCGTCCGGCGCTGACGCTTTCGCGATTTCTCGATACGCCCGCGCACGTGGTGCAGTCCGGCGGATTCCTGCCTTCCAACCTGAAGGACCGCTACGCCGCCGTGATCACCCGCTTGCGCCAGCAGATCACCGCGACCGGGCTTGAAAACGCAACGTATATCCGTACGCATGGCGACTGTCATCCCGGCAATATCCTGTGGACCCGCGACGACGGCCCTTGGCTGGTGGATTTTGACGACTGCCAGTCCGCACCGGCGGTGCAGGACCTGTGGATGCTGCTGGCCGGAACCCGCCATGAGCAGGAACTGCAACTGGCGGAAATGCTGGACGGTTACAGCATGTTCTGTGACTTCAATGCGTCGGAACTGGCGTTGGTAGAAGGACTGCGCAGCCTGCGCATGATCCATTACGCCGGGTGGCTGGCTTCCCGCTGGGACGATCCGGCCTTTCCCCGCTACTTCCCCTGGTTCAACAGTCCCGGCTACTGGGAGCAGCATGTGGCGGAGCTGGAACAGCAGGTGGTGCTGATGGACGAGGAGCCGCTGCGCCTGCTGTAAGAATTCGTGTCCGGCGGCTGCACAGCCATACAGAAAATCAGGTTTTCTGTGCTAGATTGCGCGCCTCTTTCACGCCTGAAAAACAGCCTGCCATGACCGAACTGCTGGAGCCCCGGACGGCCGACCGCCCCCTGACCGCCGCTACCCCGAATGATGACGCCCGCCTCGATGCCATTGAGCAGGAATTCGAAGCGATCCGCGCCCGTGCCCGTGCGCAACTGGGGGGGGAGGACGTGGCTTACATCCGCCGGTTGCGCCGCAATTCCCGGCTGGCGGAATTTGCCGGTCGCGGGCTCCTGTGGTTCGGTCGCGGGCCGCTCAGCTTTATTGCCGGCACCGGGCTGGTGTGGCTGCACCGCAATCTGGAAGCCATCGAGATCGGCCACAACGTGCTGCACGGCCAGTACGACTATTTCCCCGAGATTCCGGAGTTCCACGCCCACAACTTCAAGTGGAAAGCTCCGATTGACGAGGAAGGCTGGCGGCGCGAGCACAACGCCATGCATCATGTGCATACCAATGTCTATGAAAAGGATCCCGACCTGAACCACGGTCTGCTGCGCACCAACTCGCAGACGCCGTGGAATCCGGCGCACCGCTGGCAGGTGCCGCTGTACATGTTCGGCGTCTATCCCACCATGCTCTACCGCTTCAACGGCCAGAACCTGGGCTTCGCGCAGGATTATCGCGCCGAGGCCTTCCCGGCCGGCAACGAGGGCTATGCGCTGGTCGATACCGGCGGCCAGTCGCTGGAGGAGCGCCAGAAGCGCAACAGCCGTTCCATCAACCGCGTGCTGTTCAAGGAATACGCCGTCTTCCCGGCGCTGGCGCTGCTGACCGGGCGTTCGCCGCTGCGGGTGCTGGCGGGCAACGCCATCGCCGACATGGTCAACAACTACTGGATCGGCCTGACCATCCAGGCCACGCATTTCACCGAGCCGCTGCAACCCGAAGACGCCATCGACCACAAGGGCCGCTGGTACCTGTCGCAACTGGACTCGTCGGTGAACTTCAAGGGCAGCCGCCGCATGAGCATCCTCTGGGGGCACCTCAATTACCAGATCGAGCATCACCTGTTTCCGGACATTCCCTCGCACCGCTACCCGGACATGGCGAAGGAAGTGAAAGCGGTCTGCGCCAAGCATGGCATCACCTACAAGCTTAATGACAGCTGGGGCAAGGCCATCCGCAACTACGTGAAGGTGATGTGGAAATATTCCTTCCCCAACAAGGCGGAGGCCTGATCCATGTTACAGGCATTGAAAGCGCGCGCCAGCGTCCGGGCATTGCAGTGGCTGGGCCGGGACCGGGTGGAATATCTGGCGTCCAACACCATGACGGTGCTGAACCGTGCCGTGAACGACTTCCTGTGGACCTATGAGCTAAAGGCGGTGGTCACCGCAGTCCATGACGAAGCGCCGGGCGTGAAAACCTTCACTCTGATGCCGAATCAGCACTGGAAGGGGATGCAGGCAGGGCAATATGTGGAAGTGACCGTAGACGCAGACGGCCGGATGCTGACCCGTTGCTACAGCCCGACCATGCTCGCCGATGGCGGCATCAGCATTACCGTCAAGCGTACCGGCATGGGCGAAGTCTCCGGCTGGATGCATGACTGGCTGAAGCCGGGCGGGGTGGTGGGGTTGAGCCAGGCGCAGGGGTGTTTCCGCTATCTCGGGCAGGACAAGCTGTTGTTCCTGTGCGCGGGATCGGGGATTACGCCCTGTCATGCCATGATTGCCGAGCGTCTGGCGTCAGGCGCGGCCACGGACATGCAACTGCACGCCCGTTTCGCCAGCGCAAAGGACGTGATTTTTGCCGACAGCCTGCGCGGCTGGAAAGAGCGGCTGTCGGTGGATATCGCGCTGAGCCGGGAAACGGCGGAAGGTTTTTCAGCGCCGTTGACCATTGAGAACTTCGAGGCCCGCTATCCCGACTTCCGTGACCGCGACATCTACCTTTGCGGTCCTGCCGGATTCATGGAAAGCATGGTGATGCTGTTGACGGAACTGGGCTACAACCTGGGACGCCTGCATACCGAGCGTTTTACGCTGTCCGGCACCGAAAACCTTGGCACGCTGGATTTCCAGAGCGCGCCGCCGGAAATCCGTTTCAACCACCTCAACACCACGGTGCAATTGACGATGGATGATGCGGGACTGACCCTGCTGGAGGCGGCGCGCCGTCACGGCGTGCCGGTTGAGTCGGGCTGCTGCAAGGGCATGTGCGGCAGTTGCAAACTGACGCTGAAGGAAGGGAAGGTGAGCGGTAATGCCTTGGGGCAGGCGGTGTATCTGTGCACGTCCTACCCGGATTCCGCGAAGGTGGTGCTGGACGCCTGAGTATTCAGCCGCCGCTGGTGCGGATGCTGCCGACGCACTCAGGCAGGCCGGGAGCAATCGCTTCCGCCACCCGTTGACCGAAATCCGTGCCGATGGTCGCCAGCGCCTCGGCGCGCGCCTTGAAATAGCGCTGCCCCAAGGGGCTTTGCGCGAATTGCAGGTAGCCCTGCAACTGTTCTGCCGTCAGCCCGCCGTAAAGGTTGGCCAGCGAGCGCCGCACCTGGCGGCTCATGAAGCCCACCCGGTTGCGCTTGGCGATGTTCAGCCCGATGTGCGAGCCGGGAATCTGCATCAGCGCCAGGCAGTCATAGGTGTCCAGCCGTTCAATCAGGGCATTGGCGCTGGCCATGAAAACGGCGGAAAGAGCATCGTTCAGTTGCACCGCTTTCAATAAAGCCTGGGTGTCGTTGCTGGTGGCCGCCGCCGCCGGGGTGTTCAGCCTTTCCCGAAAGCTGCTTTCCGCCCGCAGCACCGCCTGTCCAGTGGGCGACTGATAGAAGTCGATCACCGCCTGCATGTCCTCGCCGCTCAGGGTTCGTGACAGCTCCTGCTGCAGTTGCGTATCGGTGAAGGGATTGTCGATCGTACTCTGGATGGTACCGCGTACCTCGTCCAGAAAGTGCTGCGGAATCCATTGCGTCACATCCGGGTCATACAGCGGCGTTTCCAGAAAATAGAGCGGCGTGCGGAAGCGGCTGGCCTGCAACAGTTCCGCCGCATTGGCCTTGGGAATCGGAGGCGGCAGGGGGACGGACTGGCAGGCGGCCAGCAACAGCGCGGACAGCAGGGGGAGGATTCGCCGCATCGTGGTTTTTCTCATGTCATTCAAGCCGGGGCATCGCGATCCCGCCGCAGCATCTCCAGCATGGCGCCGGCCGCCCGCGACAGGGTTCTGCGCGGATGATACACCACGCCCAGACTGCGGTGCATTTCGACACCGGAGAGCGGCAGCAGCACCATGTCCTCGTTGGCCATGCTGGCGGGCAGTACGCTCCAGCCCAGCCCGATCGACACCATCATGCGGATGGTTTCCAGGTAATTGGTAGCCATGGTCACGTTCAGTTCCAGGTGCGATTCCTGGAACAGTTTCGCGGCGATCTGGCGGGTGAAGGTGTTCAGCGACGGCAGGATAGCGGGGTGACAGGTCAGGTCCTGCAATTCCAGCCCCGGTTTGCTGGCCAGCGGATGATCGCGTCCGGCGACAAAGGCGAGGGGGTCATCCCAGATTTCCTCGGCCAGCAGGCGCGCATCCGGTACCGGCGGCAGGGTGACGATGCCCAGCTCCAGATCACCGCTCAGCACGGATTCGTAAGCCTCCTCCGAGTCGATGAACTGGATGTCCAGCCGTACGTCCGGATACTGCTGCGAGAAGCGGCGCAGCGTCGGCGGCAGGCGGTGGAGACCGATATGGTGGGATGTGCCGATGCGCAGTACGCCGGTAATCGGGCCGCTGAGATCGGCGATGCTTTTGCGGATGTCGTCAAAATCCAGCAGCCACTGGCGGGCGCGGGGCAGCAACGCCCGTCCCGCTTCGGTCAGCTGCACCCGGCGGCCAACGCGGTCGAACAATTGCACGCCCAGCGATTCCTCCAGATTGCTGACGCGCTTGCTGATGGCGGGCTGGGTCAGGAACAGCCGCTCGGCGGCTTGCGAAAAGGATTCGGTGCGGGCGACCTCGATGAAGGCCAGAACGTCGGCGGTATTCATGGGATGCCGTGGTTTTATGAATTGTGACTGAAGTATAAAACTTTTCTATTGTCTGGCGAGGGCCGATCGGGGGAGTATTGGCGCATAGTCTTATTCCCGCCAGACCGGCTCCGGCGGCCAGGAGAGGTGCATGCAAGTCCCCGATTTTCCGCCGGATGAAGATTTCCGCCTGCGTACCCTGATGTCGCTGAACATTCTCGATACGTTGCCGGAGGAGCGTTTTGACCGCCTGACGCGCCTCGCGCAGCGGGTATTCCAGGCGCCGATCGCGCTGGTCAGCCTGATCGACAGCAACCGGCAGTGGTTCAAGTCCTGTCAAGGACTGGACGTGCGCGAGACGCCGCGCGATGTTTCTTTCTGCGCCCACGCCATTCTCGGCAACGACCTGCTGGTGATACCTGATGCGGCCGCTGATGTCCGTTTTGCCGACAATCCGCTGGTGACGGGCGAGCCTTACATCCGCTTTTACGCCGGTTGCCCCCTGAAAGCCCCGAACGGAAGCCTGCTGGGCACGCTGTGCGTAATCGACCGGAAACCCCGGGAATTCAGCGGGGAGGATTGTGAAGCCCTGCGTGATCTGGCTGCCATCGTCGAACAGGAGTTGGCCATCCTGTTCCTGGCGACGATGGATGAGCTTACCGGGGTCTATAACCGGCGCGGCTTCATGATGCTGGCCCCGCAAGTGCTGAAGCTGTGTCAGCGCCAACTGACGCCCGCGACGCTGGCCTTCTTTGACCTGGACGGCCTGAAACCGGTCAATGACCGTTTCGGGCACGGGGAAGGGGATGTGGCGCTGACAGTGTTCGCCGCGCACCTGCGGCGCAGCCTGCGTGCTTCTGATCTGGTGGCGCGGTTGGGCGGCGACGAGTTCGCGGCGCTGTGCATCGACACCACGCGCGACAAGGTGACCACGATCATTGAACGCTTGCAGGAAGGGCTGGAGGCCTACAATCGGGAAGCAGAGCGGGGCTATGAAATCCGCTTCTCGTGCGGTGTGGTGCAGGTGGACCCGGAGAATCCGCAGTCGCTGGACGCGCTGCTGCGCGAAGGGGACGTGCTGATGTACGAGAGCAAGGGCAAACGGGCGCGCTAGCGTGTCGCCCGAATTCCCGGCCTAGTCGCGGTGCCTGGGCTGATCTCCCAGCGGCTTTTTCTTCTTCGCCGCTTCCTTGGCCGCCTTTTCAGCGCGTTTCTGCTCCACAATCACCAGCTCCTGCTCAATCATTTCCGGCGTTTCCATGGTGACGCGGCCGATGACGATGTTGCGCAGCTCCTGCAGCAGGATATTGGAAATCTTGTGGAAGTCGACATGGCCGCCGCTGCCCAGACAGCCGCGCTGGCGGCCGACCATTTCCAGGAAGTCCACTTCGCCCTCGGGCAGCACATCCAGCTTGAAGCGTTCCTTCATCTGTTCCGGATAGGCCTTCATCAGGAAGCCGACGGTGAATACCGCGACATCATCGGCGCTCATTGCCGTTTCCTTGATCGCTCCGGTGGCGGCCAAGCGATAACCGCTGGGCACGTTCTCGATCTTCGGCCACAGGATGCCGGGCGTGTCGTAGAGCAGGATGCCGTTATTGAGGTTGATGCACTGCTGGCCCTTGGTGATGGCCGGTTCATTGCCGGTCTTGGCGATCTGCTTGCCCGCCAGGATGTTGATGATGGTGGACTTGCCGACATTGGGAATGCCGGTGATCAGCACCGTGACGTTGCCCAGCGCGTTTTCCTTGCCCTTGAGGATGTTCTTGATCAGGCCGATCAGACTGCGGATCTGTTCCGGCCGTTGCGAGGTCACGGCGATGGCCTTCACGCCTTGCTGCTTTTCCCAGTGCGCCTGCCACAGCGCGGTGACGTCAGGGTCGGCCAAGTCGCTCTTGTTCAGCAGGCGGATCCACGGTTTCTTGCCCCGAAACTGTTCGATCACCGGGTTGGAACTGCTGTAGGGAATGCGGGCATCGACGATCTCGATGATCAGGTCGACCTTGGGCAGCAGTTCCTTGATCTCGCGGATCGCCTTGTTCATGTGGCCGGGGAACCAGTTGATGCTCATGGGGTCGCGCCTGCGTCGGGAAAATTAAGGGGGCATATTCTACCCGTTCCCTGGCGGATTGGGGGAGCGAAGGCGAATATGAGGATGCATCAGGATTCCATAAATCTATCCAATCCATAAAAATTATAAAATTGTGTTATGGGGAGAGCGGTCATAAAATCCTCACATCACCCGGCACAGCAAGGGGAATTCCGCCATGACCGCCAAGACGCTCTACGACAAATTATGGGATGACCATCTCGTCAAGCAACGCGACGACGGCTCCTGCCTCATTTACATCGACCGCCAGTTGCTGCACGAAGTGACCAGCCCGCAAGCCTTTGAAGGCCTGAAGCTGGCCGGTCGCCAGCCGTGGCGTCTGGATGCGAACATCGCCACGCCCGACCACAACGTGCCCACCGACACCGAAGAACGCACGCACGGCATCGCCGGCATCAAGGACGAAACCTCGCGCATCCAGGTGCAGACGCTGGATGACAACTGCAAGGAATTCGGCGTGGTCGAATTCGACATCTTTGACGAGCGTCAGGGCATCGTCCACGTCGTTGGTCCGGAGCAGGGCCTCACCCTGCCGGGCATGACCGTGGTCTGCGGCGACTCACACACCGCCACGCACGGCGCGTTCGCCTGCCTCGCGCATGGCATCGGCACCAGCGAAGTGGAACATGTGCTGGCCACGCAATGCCTGGTGCAGAAGAAATCGAAGAACATGCTGGTCCGCGTTAACGGCGAACTGGGCGCGGGCGTCACGGCGAAGGACGTGGTGCTGGCCATCATCGGCAAGATCGGCACGGCGGGCGGCACCGGCTACGCCATCGAGTTCGGCGGCCAGGTCTTCCGCGACATGAGCATGGAAGGACGCATGACCGTCTGCAATATGGCCATTGAGGCTGGCGCGCGCGTCGGCATGGTGGCGGTGGACGAAAAGACCATCGAGTACTTCCGCGGCAAGCCCTTCGCGCCCAAGGCCGACCAGTGGGATGCCGCCGTGGCTTACTGGCAAACGCTGGTGTCCGATGACGGCGCGCATTTCGACGCCATCATCGACATGGATGGCGCGGCCATCGAGCCGCAAGTGTCCTGGGGCACCTCGCCGGAAATGGTGGTCCCGGTGACCGCGACCCTGCCCGCGCTGGCCGACGCCGCCGACGCCGTGCAGCGCAACTCCTGGGAACGCGCCTACCAGTACATGGGCCTGACCCCGGAAGCCCCGGTCACCGCGATCAAGCTCGACCGGGTGTTCATCGGCTCCTGCACCAACTCGCGCATTGAAGATTTGCGCGCCGCCGCCGCCGTGATCAAGGGCCGCTCCGTGGCCGCCTCGGTCAAGCAGGCGATGGTGGTGCCGGGTTCAGGTCTGGTGAAGAAGCAGGCGGAAGCCGAAGGCCTGGACAAGATTTTTGTCGCCGCCGGATTCCAGTGGCGCGAGCCCGGTTGCTCGATGTGCCTGGCCATGAACGCCGACAAGCTGATGTCCGGCGAGCATTGCGCCTCCACGTCCAACCGCAACTTCGAAGGACGTCAGGGCAACGGCGGCCGCACCCACCTGGTCAGTCCGGCCATGGCGGCGGCGGCGGCGATTGCCGGCCACTTTGTTGACGTACGTCATTTCTGACAGGAGCACGACCATGCAAGCATTTACCGTTGTCACCGGCGTGGCGGCTCCGCTGGATCGCGCCAACGTCGACACCGACCAGATCATTCCCAAGCAATTCCTGAAGTCGATCAAGCGCACCGGCTTCGGCGTCAACCTCTTTGACGAGTGGCGCTACCTGGACGAAGGCTATCCCGGTCAGGACTGTTCCAAGCGTCCGGTCAACCAGGATTTCGTGCTCAACCAACCCCGTTATCAGGGCGCGAAGGTGTTGCTGGCCCGCCAGAACTTCGGTTGCGGTTCCAGCCGCGAACACGCGCCGTGGGCGTTGGACGAATACGGCTTCCGTGCCGTCATTGCCTCCAGCTTCGCCGACATCTTCTTCAACAACTGTTTCAAGAACGGGTTGTTGCCGGTGATCCTGCCGGAAGAACAGGTCGACATCCTGTTCAAGGAGTGCGAGGCGACCGAAGGCTACCAGCTCACTGTCGATCTGGAGAAACTGCAGGTCATCCGCCCCAATGGCGAAGCCTTCAGCTTCAGCGTCGACAATTTCCGGCGGCATTGCCTGCTCAACGGACTGGATGACATCGGCCTCACCCTGCAGGCCGCCGATGACATTCACGCCTTTGAAGCCAAGGCCAAGGTTGCTCGGCCGTGGGTGTTCAACGCCCTGCGTTAATGGCATGGGCGTGCCCGGCGCGCCCTGATTCACTGAATTGAAACCGCGATGCGCATGGGCGCATCCATGGGAAGAAAGACATGTCGAAACATATTGTGATCCTCTCCGGTGACGGCATCGGCCCGGAAATCATGGCCGAAGGCGAGAAAGTTCTCGCCAAGGTCAACGAACGCTTCAACCTTGGCCTCAGCTGGAGCCACGAACTGCTGGGCGGCTGCGCCATCGACGCCCACGGCGTGCCGCTGCCCGACCAGACCCTGGAAGCCGCCCGCAAGGCCGATGCCGTGCTGCTGGCCGCTGTCGGCGGCCCGAAGTGGGACACCATTGAACGTTCCATCCGTCCGGAACGCGGCCTGCTGAAAATCCGCTCCGAACTGAACCTGTTCGCCAACCTGCGCCCGGCCATTCTCTATCCGCAACTGGCCTCCGCTTCCAGCCTGAAGCCGGAAATCGTTGCCGGACTGGACATCCTGATAGTGCGTGAACTGACCGGCGGCATCTACTTCGGCCAGCCGCGCGGCGTGCGCACGCTGGAAAACGGCGAGCGTCAGGGCTACAACACCGACGTCTACAGCGAGAGCGAAATCCGCCGCATCGCTCACGTCGCCTTCCAGCTGGCCATGCAGCGCAACAAGAAGGTCTGCTCGGTCGACAAGGCCAACGTGCTGGAAGTCACCGAACTGTGGAAGGAAATCGCCACTGAAGTCGGCAAGGAATACCCGGAAGTGCAGCTGTCGCACATGTACGTCGACAACGCCGCCATGCAACTGGTGCGCAACCCCAAGCAGTTTGACGTCATCGTCACCGGCAACCTGTTCGGCGACATCCTCTCCGACGAAGCTGCCATGCTTACCGGTTCCATCGGCATGCTGCCAAGCGCCTCGCTCGACCAGCAGAAGAAGGGCATGTACGAACCCTGCCACGGCTCCGCCCCGGACATCGCCGGCAAGGGCATCGCCAACCCATTGGCGACCATTCTGAGCGCCGCCATGATGCTGCGCTTCAGTCTGAACCAGGAAGTGGCAGCCCAGCGCATCGAGGCCGCCGTCAAAGATGTGCTGGTGCAAGGTCTGCGCACCGCAGATATCTTCAGCAAAGGCACGACACGAGTCAGCACGGTTGAAATGGGCGCGGCGGTGGTAAAAGCCTTGAAATAGTTTCGCTTACAATTCGAAAATGCACCACGACACGCTCACTCGCGATCCAACAGCAATGCTCCCTTTGAGCGGCGCCAGTAGCGTGAGCGTGTTGATCTTCTCCGCAAGCACCAAAACGACAACCATTAAAGGCTGACACAGCCCGGTTCGTCGTGCCCCACCGGCCAGACGAGCCGGGCAGATGAAATTCCTGTATTTCAAACATCTGAAAGGGCAACATGATGAAAATTGGCAATCTGGTCGGCATGGTAGGCTGGCGCGGCATGGTGGGTTCCGTATTGATGGACCGCATGCAGACCGAAGGCGATTTCGATCTGATCGAACCGGTCTTCTTTTCAACCTCCAATGCCGGTGGCCAAGCCCCGGCCTTGGCCAAAAACGAAACCACCCTCAAAGATGCTTTTGACATTGAAGCGCTGAAAAGGTGCGACATCATCATCAGTGCACAAGGGGGCGACTACACCACTGAGGTTTTTCCTAAACTGCGTGCTGCCGGATGGGCAGGCCACTGGATTGATGCCGCGTCAACGCTGCGCATGAAAGATGATGCCATCATCATCCTGGATCCGGTCAACTTGCCCGTGATCCAGAATGCCCTCACCAAGGGTGGAAACAACTGGATTGGCGGCAACTGCACCGTGAGTTGCATGTTGATGGGGGTTGGCGCGCTGTACAAGGCGGGCTTGGTCGAGTGGATGACCAGCATGACATACCAGGCGGCATCCGGCGGCGGCGCGCAGCACATGCGTGAGTTGTTGACGCAATTTGGCACCCTGAATGCCGAAGTCAAGAACCTGCTGGATGATCCCAAATCAGCGATCCTGGAGATTGACCGCAAGATTCTGAGTAAACAGCAATCCTTGACGCCGGCTGAAACAGCCAATTTTGGTGTGCCGTTGGGTGGCAGCCTGATTCCCTGGATCGACAAGGATCTCGGCAACGGCATGAGCCGCGAAGAATGGAAAGGCGGCGCCGAAACCAACAAGATATTGGGTCAGGGTGCCGCTTTCGGTACCGCAGAGACTCCGGTGGACGGCTTCTGTGTGCGCGTGGGCACCATGCGCTGCCATAGCCAGGCTCTCACCTTCAAGCTCAAAAAAGATGTGCCCAGCGCCGATATTGAAGCCTTGATTGCGGCCGATAACGCCTGGGTCAAGGTCGTGCCCAACACGCGCGAGGCAAGTGTGCAACACCTGACACCGGTGGCCGTCACCGGCACGCTGGGCATTCCGGTGGGGCGCATCCGCAAACTCGCCATGGGTCCGCAATATGTGGGAGCGTTCACCATTGGTGACCAGTTGCTATGGGGCGCCGCAGAGCCCCTGCGCCGCATGCTGCGTATTTTGCTGGCCGCCTGAGCACTGATTGAATGCCGTCCAAGGGTTTGCCCTAGCGGCACAAAGAGCAGGTCGTTGTCGCTCGACAACATAGAATCAACATGTGTTTGCCTTGCCTGCCAATGATTCAAAGTTAAGAGCTAGCTTGGCTTGTCAGGTCAGGACATTGATGCTATGGTGCTTTTCACGTTTTTAGCACCACTGCATTTGTTCACATCATGACGACAAATTTCCCAGCCGCCCGAACACCGGAGTCCACAAATTGATTTCTAAGTCTCATCGTTGGCAAAAAACTGCCATGGCAATTGCGGCTACTGCGCTTTTCAGCCTCTGGGGATCGAATGCAACGGCACTTTCACTGGGTCGAATCTCCGTCCAATCAGCGCTTGGTGAGCCTTTGCGTGCGGAAATTGAAGTTCCGGAAATCAATGCAGAAGAGGCAGCATCGCTCAAGCCATCTATTGCATTGCCGGAAGCCTTTCGGGCGGCCGGGCTGGAATACAACCCTGCCATGGCGGCCATGCAAGTCACGCTTCAAAGACGTGCTGACGGGCGTGCCTACCTTCGTTTGAGCAGCGACCGGGCCATCAACGATCCGTTCGTTGACATGATTCTTGTAGCCAACTGGGCGACCGGTCGCATCGTGCGTGACTACACCCTCTTGTTTGACCCCCCCAGTCTGCGCAAAGCGCCGGCCACTGCACCAACCCCAGCTCAAGTCCCGGCGCAAATCCCCGCCCCATCGTCGGCCAGCCGGACCACTTCTGCTGCGCCTGCGTCTTCCAGACCGATCGCGGGGCCTGCTGTTGAGTCTGGTCAAAGCCCAGTCAAGCCAATCGCACGCCCTGCTGTCGTCAAAACCCAGGACACCGAAGCCCGCTCAGTAACCGTCAATCCCGGCGACACGGCCGGCAAAATAGCGACGGCGACAAAACCAGCTAACGTCTCCCTGGACCAGATGCTGGTGGCCTTGCTGCGCGCCAACCCGGCTGCCTTCATCGGCGACAACGTCAACCGAGTCAAGGCTGGGTCAGTCGTGAACATCCCCACCGCGGCACAAGCAGAAGCCACGCCGGCCGCAGACGCCCGCCAGATCATCATTGCCCAAAGCAAGGACTTCAACGACTTCCGTAGAAAGCTGGCAGGCGCCGCGCCCAGCGCCCAGGTCGCAAGTGCAGACCGCACAGCGAGCGGCACGGTGCAAGCCAAAGTTGAGGACAAAAAACCCCTCACCGCAGTACCCGATAAATTGACGTTGTCAAAAGGGGCTGTTCAGGGAACGTCAGCTGAAGCTCAACTGGCCAAAGAGCGCAATATCAAGGAGGCTGCCGACCGGGCGACTGAAATCGCCAAGAACATCAGTGATCTGGGCAAGTTGGGGGCCGCTTCGAGCGTCGTGGCACCCGCTCTGTCGGCATCCGCCGCATTGCCCGCTGCGCCGGACGCTGCGTCAAACGCCGCCGGTATCGCAGCCTCGGTACAAGCGGTGCCCGCAGCAGCCTCCGCCCCAACGCCGGCCGCTTCGGTAGCCCCAAAAGCGCCTGCGATCACTCCCGCTTCTGTGCCCGAACCGGGCCCGCTTGATG
This sequence comes from Fluviicoccus sp., assembly GCA_036273075.1. Classification (GTDB taxonomy): domain Bacteria; phylum Pseudomonadota; class Gammaproteobacteria; order Pseudomonadales; family Moraxellaceae; genus Fluviicoccus. Next base: position 15,973 of record DASUIL010000001.1, read on the forward strand.
ATCTGAGCGATAGTCCCTTGGCCCTGTCCGGCGCCCTCGGCTTGATCGCCCTGTTAGTCGCCTTTGGGCTCTACCGCAGAAGGCAGCACAAGAAAGTCGCCTCGGGCGACAGTTCATTTCTGGACAGTCGTTTACAGCCCGACTCATTTTTTGGTGCCAGTGGTGGTGAAAATGTCGACACCAGCGACAATGCGGCCACTGGCTCGTCCATGGTCTACTCGCCCAGCCAGCTTGATGCGGTGGACGATGTTGACCCCGTCGCTGAAGCCGATGTCTACCTCGCCTACGGGCGTGATTTGCAGGCCGAGGAAATCTTGAAGGACGCCTTGGTCAGCAACCCCGGACGTCTCGCGATCCATCAGAAGTTGCTTGAAATTTTCGCCAAGCGGCGTGACGCCAACAACTTCGAGAAAATGGCCACCCAGACCTTCCAGATAACCCAGGGTGAGGGATCGGACTGGGAGCGCGTTTGCCAACTGGGTCTGAGCATTGACCCGAGCAATGCGCTGTACCAACCCGGTGGCCAGCCCAATAATCTGGATGGCACGCCATCTCGTCCGATGCCCCTCGACCAGACCGGCCATCTTGCCAGCGGCACGGATGCACCGGCAACACCAGTCATTACTCCCCAGGTTGGCGGTGCGGGAGACCTCGATCTGGACCTCGACTTTTCGCTTGACGAAGAACCCGTCAGTGCCATCAGCGAGACCAAAGCAAGCTACCCCGAACCCAGCATCAGCCTGCAGGCGGCCGACGCCCCCCCTGCACCTGATCTGGACTTTGACCTGGCCGAAGCCACGGCACCTTTTGCGACCCCCGAGACGGCTGCAAAAGCCGACGCAGCCGATGGCCCCGATGCCATCGAATTCTCGCTGCCCGATCTGGATACTGCAGACAATGACCAGAGCCAACCGGCTGCGAACAGCGACGATTTCAAACTGCAGGCCGCCAATAGTTTTGGGCTTACCGGCCCGGTGCCCTTGCCCGATTCGGCGCCGCTAGCGCCTCCCGCTCCTGATTTAGGCATGCTGGAATTTGACCTTGGCTCACTGTCCCTTGATCTGGGGGACGAACCGCCAATTGAAGCCAGCGCAACGCCTGACGCACACGGGTATGAAGACCCGCTGGTCACCAAGCTGGCACTGGCAGAAGAATTCCGCGCAATTGGTGACGAGGACGGTGCGCGGGCGCTGATTGAAGAAGTGATCTCGGAAGCCTCGGGCGACATGAAGATCAAGGCGCA
>DASUIL010000002.1:0-7861 GCA_036273075.1 Fluviicoccus sp.
TCGACCTTGAAGCCGGTCTTTTCGCCGTAGTAGGCCACCACTTCGTCGCGGGTCAGCATGCCCGGCAGGTGCGTCGGCTGGCGGCGCATCAGCTGCATGGTGGCGTCGTCGTCGGCCTGCGCCCAGTAGGCCAGGGTATTGCCCAGGTCCATCAGCGGGTCGCCCAGCGTCGCCATTTCCCAATCCAGCACGCCGATCACTTCCTGCGGGTTGTCCGGATTGAGGATGACGTTGTCGAAGCGGAAATCGTTGTGGATCAGCGTCGTGGCGATGTCCTGCGCGGGCATCTTCGCCTGCAGCCAGGCCATCACGGCCTCGAAGTCGTTGACGTCCGGGGTGCGCGCCTTGCGGTAGCGGTCGCTCCAGCCGTCAATCTGGCGCTTCACGTAGCCGCCGCCCTTGCCCAGCGTGTCCAGCCCGGCCTCTTGGTAGTCCACCAGATGCAGTTCGATCAGCTTGTCGATGACGCTGAGGCACAGCGCCCGCGTTTCTGCCGGCGTCAGGGTCATGCCCTTGGGCAGGTTGCTGCGCGGAATGATGCCGGGAATGCGTTGCATCACATAGAAATCGGCATCCATCACGGCGGGATCGTCGCAGATGGCCAGAACGTCCGGCACATAGGGATAGACCGGCTTCAGCGCCGCCATGATCTTCGCCTCGCGCAGCATGTCGTGCGCGGACTTGGCGCGATGGCCGAAGGGCGGCCGCCGCAGTATCAGGTCGCGGTCGGGGTAACGCAGCAGATAGGTCAGGTTGGACGCGCCGCCGGGAAACTGTTCCAGTTCCGGCATTCCGGACAAACCGGGAATCTTCGCCTTGAGGAAGGCGTCGACGCGGGCGAGATCGAGTTCTTCGCCCTGGCGCACCGCCACGGCCTTGTCGAGCAGATTGGCTTCCATCTTATTTCAGTCCCAGCTTCGCCATTTGTTTCTTGTATTCGAGCTTGGCAATCAGCATGCGGTGCACCTCGTCCGGTCCGTCCGCCAGCCGCAGCACCCGAGCATAGCCGTAAAGCGCGGCCAGCGGGAAGTCTTCGCTGAGACCCGCGCCGCCGTGAATCTGGATGGCGGCGTCGATAACCTGTTGCGCCACGTTCGGGGCCACCACCTTGATCTGCGAAATCTCGCTCATCGCCCCCTTCACGCCGACGGTGTCCATCATCCACGCCGCCTTCAGCGTCAGCAGCCGCGCCTGTTCAATGGCCATGCGGCTGTTGGCGACGATGTCCGGATTGCCGCCCAGCTTCGCCAGCGGCTTGCCGAAGGCAACGCGGGTACCGGCGCGACGACACAACAGCTCCAGCGCCCGCTCCGCCGCGCCAATGGCGCGCATGCAGTGGTGGATGCGCCCCGGCCCGAGGCGGCCCTGGGCGATCTCAAAGCCGCGCCCCGGGCCGGCAATGATGTTCGCCAGCGGCACGCGCACGTTGGTGAAGCTGACTTCACCGTGACCGGAGGGCTCGTCGTGGGTATTGAAGAAGGTGAGCATGCGCTCGACCTTGACACCCGGGGTATCCAGCGGCACCAGCACCATCGAATGCTGGCGGTGCTTGTCGGCGGTGGGGTCGGTCAGGCCCATGAAAATCAGGATCTTGCAGTTGGGGTGGCCGATGCCGGTGCTCCACCATTTGCGGCCGTTGAGGACCACGTCGTCACCCTCGACCACGGCGGTGGCCTGCATGTTGGTGGCGTCGCTGGAGGCCACGCCCGGCTCGGTCATGCAGAAGGCGGAGCGGATCTCGCCGCGCAGCAGCGGCAGCAGCCATTCTTTTTTCTGCGCCTCGTTGCCATAGTGCACCAGCACTTCCATGTTGCCGGTATCCGGGGCGCTGCAGTTCAACACTTCCGGGGCAATGAAGCTGGTGCCGGTGATTTCGGCCAGCGGCGCGTAATCGGCGTTGCTGAGGCCTGCACCGTATTCTTCATTGGGCAGGAACAGGTTCCACAGCCCGGCTTCCTTGGCCTTGGCCTTCAGGTCTTCCATGATGGCGGGCTGTTGCCATTGCGTATGGTCGGGGCTGAGGGTCAGCGACTTGAAGTACGTTTCTTCGGCGGGATAGACATGTTCATTCATGAACGCGGTCAGGCGGACGATATAGTCCTGCGCTTTGGCGGAGTAGGCAAAATCCATGATGGCGGCACTCGCGGCTCGGTGGGGTTGTGCCGAGAGTAGTGCGCGCCATACAATCCAGCAAATGAATAGTTTGCATCATGGACTATAGATTTGGCGCATATAGAACGCTTCGACCTCAACCTCTTCATCGTCCTTGACGCCATCTACCGCGAAGGCAACATCACCCGCGCCAGCCAGAAACTGCACCTCACCCAGCCCGCCGTCAGCCATGCCCTCGGCCGCCTGCGCGAGCAGTTGGGCGACCCGCTGTTCGTGCGCCAGGGCACGCTGATGCAACCGACACCCTACACCCGCAACCTGATCGGTCCGGTGCGCGAAGCCTTGCAGCTGCTGGAGCGCAGCGTCGCCGACGAACCCGCCTTCGACCCCGCCAGCGCCCGCCGCACCTTCAACCTTGGCCTGCGCGACGTCTTCGAGGCCACCGCCCTGCCACCGCTGGTGGCGCGCCTGCAGGCGCTGGCGCCCGGCATCGAGCTGGCCAGCGTACGCATCGACCGCCGCGATGTGGAAGGCGAACTGGCCGCCGGCACGCTGGACCTCGCGCTGGACGTGCCGCTGGCGATGGGCGAAAGCATCCGCCAGCAGCGGATTTCCCGCGACCGGCTGGTGGTCGTGGCACGCCAGGATCATCCGGGCATTGGTGAGACGCTGGATCTGGAGACCTACCTGTCACAGGCGCATGTGCTGGTGTCATCGCGGCGCAAGGGCTGGGGGCTGGAGGATTTCGAGCTGAACCGGGAAGGAAGGCGGCGGCGCATCGTGCTGCGCTGCCAGCATTATTTCGCCGCCAGCCGCGTCGCCAGCCGCACCGACCTGCTGCTGACCATGCCGGAACAATACGCCCGCATCGCCAACATGCAGTTCGGCAACCGCATTTATCCCTTCCCCTTGCAGACGCAGGCGCTGGACGCCCACCTCTACTGGCACGCCACTGCCGACCATGACCCCGCCAACCGCTGGCTGCGCGGCGTCATGCAGGACGTGGTCAGCGCCTGGCCGGAGGAGCCTCAGTGACGGGTGTAATGCAGCAGCTTGCCCTTGTAGGCCTCGCCGCAGGCCTGTAAACCGTCCAGGCTGGACTCTTCACAGGTATAGCCCAGCGCCGTCATGCAGCGGCTGAAACCGGGACGGTTGCCGCGATTGGGATCGACAATCAGCACTTGCACGGCTTGTTCGGCATGACGCTCAATGAAGGCGGACAAGCGCGCGGGCTGATCGCGCTCGTACAGCAGATCACTGCCGATAATGATGTCAAAACGTCCCAGCGCCGGATTCTCGGTTTCCCAGTTGCCGTTCTGGTACTTGGGCAGGCCCATGCCGTTGAGCCCGGCGTTACGGGTCAGGAAATCGCCGGCCAGGGGATGACAGTCGCTGGCGGTGATATCCATGTCGCGACGCTGGCAGACCAGGCTGGCCAAACCCAGTCCGCAGCCGACTTCCAGAATGCGCTTGCCTTGCAATTCAAAGGTTTCCATCAATCCGGCCAGCATCCGCGCCGAGGGCCAGACCATGCCGAACAACGACCAGCTGGCGGGGGAAATGCCCAGCGCCGCCGCCACGCCCAGCGGGTCGGCGTATTGCTGGTGATCCAGCAGGGAACGGATTTGCAGGTCGGCGGCCCCGTTCAGGGAAACCGCCTCGAATTTGATCAGGTAACCGGGCATGGCAACGCTCACGCGGAGGCGTCTCGTGCGGCGGGAAAAAGTTCGGGAGGGAACAGGACACAAGACTTCCGGCGGGGCGGAAAGCGTCATGCAGGCCGGACGGCCTTTCACGGGGCAAAAGCAGCAAGGGAAGAAAAAAGCGGCGGCAGGATACCATCCCCCCGTCCGGAAAGCGAATGCGTGGCGGCTCAGTCCCGCTCGCGGAAGGCGAACCAGGCCGCCAGTAAGGTAAAGGTCGCCACAATCGCCACAACATCCCAGAAGCCGTCACCCGCGCCCGCCAACGGAATGCCGCCGACGTTCATGCCGAACAGCCCGGAGATGATGTTGATCGGCAGCACCAGCACCGACACCACCGTCAGCACGAACAGGCTGCGGTTGGTCTGCTCGTTGACCTGGCTGGCGATCTCTTCCTGCAACAGCTTGATCCGTTCCTGCAAGGACGCGGTTTCCTGCAACACCGTCGAGAATTCTTCCGTGGACTGGCGCAAATCGAGCAGATCCCGCTCCGGCACCCATTCCGGCGGCCGGTTCAACAGCCGGAACAGCGCCGCCGGCTCCGGGGCCATCAAGCGCTGCAAACGCACCAGCAACCGCCGCCAAGCACCCAGACTGGCCCGATTGCGCTCCGGACGATTGGCCAGCAGCCGGTCCTCCACCCCGTCCACCTTGTCGGCGATGTCCCGCACGATCTGGGTCAGCACATCCGCCTGATCCCGCAGCAGATGCACCAGCAGGTCCACCGGCGACTCCAGCACCAGCCCGCGCTTCACCGCCGCCCGCAACCGGTCCACCGAGCGCAGCGGCTTGCCGCGCGCGCTGACCACCAGCCGGGGGCCGACATGCAGGTACAGCGTCGAAATATCGGAGGCGTCATAGGCGAAGTCGAACAGCACATCGTTGATCACCGCGATCAGGCTGTCATCGACGTATTCAATGCGGGTGGAACGGGTGCCTTCATGCAGGGTCTCATGGAACAGCGACGACAGTCCGGCATGGCGCTTCAGCCATTTCTCGCAGGAAGAATGGCTGAGGTTGACATGCAGCCAGAGGAAGTCATCGCCGGGTTGGGAGGCCTGTCCGGCCAGCCAGGCCTCCGCCTCCCCGGTGTCCAGCGACACAACCCGCCCCTTCGGATCAAAACGGTAGGCGCAAATCACTCCGGAAGCATCGGAGCCGTAGTTGGGTACCGGCGGATTCATGGGGTCGCTCCTGTCTGGCATCCCGGCGAGGACAGGATATTTTCTGACGGTTTGATGACAGGTGAGTGACAAGCAGGCGCCTTGTCATCAAAGTGAAACCTTGGCGCAAGGCAACTGTGCTAACGTCACCCTGCCATTTTTAACCGGTGAGGCACGATCATGGGCAAGAAGAAATCCCTGCGGGAAGTCCTGCATCAACACCCCGAACTGTTCGACATGGTGCAACTGCTGACCAGCGGCGACGACATGCTCGCCAGCGAGGAACAGGCAGGCGATCACGTGACAGTCACTCTCTCCCGCGACGGCAAACCCAAGAAGAAAAAATGCAACGAACTGGTCTTCGTCAAGACGGCGGAAGGCTATCTGCTGCGCTCCCCGGCCCCGGCCGACGCCGAACCGGACGCCTAACGCCCGATTCCCCGCTTGAAATCCCGCGGCGTCACGCCAAACCAGCGCTTGAAGGCGCGGGTGAAGGCGCTCTGCTCGGAATAGCCCAGCAACAAGGCAATATCGGTGAAGGACAGGTGCTTGTCGGCGAGATAACGCTGCGCCAGCTCGCTGCGGATCTTGTCCAGCACCAGATTGAATTCCAGTTCCTTTTCCTGCAAGCGCCGCTGCAGGGTTCGCGTCGACATCGTCATCAATCCCGCCACCGACGGCAGGTCAGGCGTGCCGTCATGGATGCAGCGGACGATCGAAGAACGCAGCCGGTCGTAGAAGGAGTCGGCGGCCGGCAGCGCCACCAGCAGGGCTTCGGCCTGCTGCGACAGCAAATCCATCAGCGCCGGGTCGCGCTGCTTCAGTTCGCGCGTCATGTGCGACAGCGGGAAGCGCACGCGCGTCACGGTGTCGCTGAAACGCACCGGACAGCCGAAGAAATCGGTATAGGGCGTGACGTCGGCGGGCGGCGGATTGACGAAGGTGATCAGCATCGGCTTCATCGGCTCTTCCACCAGGAAGCGCACATAGCTGATAAAGAGGGCGATGGCGGTTTCATCGACCAGTTGTCCCGGCGTGCCGCGCTCAATGCCCCAGCGGATCTCGATGGCATCGCCGTCAGCGACCACGCTGCCGGGGTTGCCGTCATAAACCAGCCGCTGGTAGCGGGCGTAACGCAGCAGCGCCTCGCCCAGGGTACTGCACGACAGCGCCATGTACCCCAGGATGCCCACATGCTTCGGTGCCACGCAGGCGCCGATGGCCAACCCCAGCCCCGGCTGCGGATAGCGCTGGGCAATCAACTGCAACAGCTGCGACCATTCATCCAGTCCCAGGCGACTGGTCGGGGAATACTTCTCCATGGCCTTCAGGCATTCGGGCGCATGGATGTGATTGCGCTCGATGAAATCACGCAGCATCCCCAGCATGGATGCGGTAATGAACAGGCCCCCAAACATGGATATCCCCTTATTCTTATCAGACCGTGTCAGGTCGGCGCAGGGTCAACGGCACGATGCTTTCCGACAGTTTCGGAAGGACCGGCGGAAAGTGTCAATAGAGCTTTCCAGCATACCGGATGAACAGGCAAAAGCTTGGTACGGAACGTCAGAATGGGCGGGAGAGTTGGCGCATAATGCCAAAAGACATGGCGGATGAAGTCAAGTCGAAAAATGCACGACTGTGCAATATAGCGGCGTACCACACAACAACATGAAACATGTCACCCCTGGGGCGCCGGCTGTCACCGTCGCCCCGATTTTTTTGGGGTCGACAGAAAATCAGCGCAAGCCCAACACATCCCGCATGTCATAGAGCCCGGCATTGCGGCTGCCGATCCAGGCCGCCGCCCGCACCGCCCCGTTCGCGAAGTTCATGCGGCTGGTGGCGATATGACGGATTTCCACCCGCTCCCCTTCGCCCATGAACATTACCGTGTGGTCACCGACCACGTCGCCGCCGCGAATGGTCTGGAAGCCGATGGACTGACGCTCGCGCTGACCGGTGTGGCCGAACCGCTCGTACACCGCCACATCCTTCAGGTTGCGTCCCAGCGCCCCCGCCACCGCCTCACCCAGCATCAGCGCGGTACCGGAGGGAGCATCCACCTTGTAGCGATGGTGCGCTTCCAGGATCTCAATGTCGACGGTATCACCAAAGGCCTTGGCGGCCAGCTCCAGCAGCTTCAGCGAGACGTTGACGCCCACCGAGTAATTCCCGGAATAGACAATGGGAATGTCCTGGCTGGCTTCCACCAGATATTCCCGCTGCTCCTCGCTGAGGCCGGTGGTGCCGATGACGATGCCTTTCCCTTCCTGACGGCACAGCGCCACCTCGGCAATGGTCGCCGACGGCGTGGAGAAGTCGATGGCCACATCCACCATGTCGATCTGGCTGGCCAGGGAACTGTTGATGGCGATGTTCATCCGCTCCAGCGCGGCCATTTCCCCGGCGTCGGCGCCGATCAGCGAACTTCCCGGCCGCTCAATGGCGGCGGTCAGCTTGACATCCGGACGATTGACGACGGCGTGGATGAGCGCGCGGCCCATCCGGCCGGCGGCGCCGCAAATGGCGATACGGGTGGGGGTGGTCATGATGCCTTTCTCCAGCAGGAAGTCCGTGAGGCTGTAAGCGTGCCAGTGTTGGCGCGGGCAGGCAAGCGGGAATGGGTGCGGCGGGGCGGGTTTTGAGCAGATACGGCGGAAGCCGGGTGAAATCCGGGGCAGGACAACAGTCCGGCCCCGGCGGATGCATCAGGAGAACAGGTCTTTCAGGCCGTCCAGGAAGGACTTCTTGTTCGGCGTGTGCTTCTCGTTGCCGTCCAGCGACTCCTGGAACTCGCGCAGCAGTTCCTTCTGGCGGCTGTTGAGATTGACCGGCGTCTCCACCTTGATCTGGCAGAGCATGTCGCCCGGCTCATAACCG
>DASUIL010000003.1:0-16049 GCA_036273075.1 Fluviicoccus sp.
GTCCCAATGCCATTGCGTGCCGGAGATCAGCGGCGTGTACGGGTCCAGATAGCGGCTTTTGGTCGCTTGTCCGGCGTCGCCCGCTTCCATGGCCTGATGCACGGCGTTCATCACCCGGTTCGGGTCGCGGCCGCCGCTGCCGTCCAGCGGAAAGCCGAATTCACTGAGGAAGGGGGCTGACCCCCAGTAGCGCGAGACATCGCGAACTTCCTGCAAATTCTTGAAGTAGGTACCGTTGTTCACTGCCGCCGTGCTGGTGCCCAGGCGCTCCTGGTCATAGAAATGGGCGTTGAAGACATAACGCGGGCCGGGGGCCGGGGTCAGGTTGAAGCCGCCGGTGGCCGGGGCGACGATCGGCACCTTGCTGTTCCAGTACACCAGCAGCTCGGCGAAGGAAGGCTTGTCGCTCCAGCCGTTGTTGTCCATGACCGTGCGCACTCGCTGGTGGAAGTTCCACAGGTAGCGGTTCTCCCAATCCTTGGCCGACAGGCCGTTCATGCCGCCGTCAAAAGGTTCGTTCCACGGGTCCAGGCCGATCACGTAGCGGAATTCCGTCGCTGTCAGCTGCGACTTGAGGTAGGCCAGTGTCTGGCCAAGTTGCCACAGGTAGGCGTCCTGCACGGCCACGCCGTTGACGGTGGTGTTGGTCCAGAAGTCGTTCATCGATTGCCGCATCGGCGCGTCGGTCTGCTGGTGCTGTGCCCAGCTGGCGCAGATGATGCCGCAATATTCCTTGCCGATATTGCCGTTGCGGATCACGTAGCGCGGCGCGCCGTTGCCGGTGTGCCACGAACCGGTGTTGAAGAAATGGCGGGAATAGAGGTCCTGGTGGAAATCGACCAGCACGTACATGCGGTTGCGGATGGCCTCGCGCATCTGCGCCACCATCTGTTGCAGGTAAGCGGTGTTGATCTGCCCGGCGGCGGGATTGACTCCCTCCCAGGCGAACAGCAGGCGCACCACGTTCGAACCGGTGGCTTCGCCCAGAGTGTCAAAGGTGTCGGCGGCGTCGGTGGTCGTGCGGAAGGGCTTGAAGCCGGTTTCGACGTGTTTGGCCGCGCCGGACACGTTCCAGCCGCGCAGGTGCGCCTCGCGGCCGAGGCCGTCGCGGAACACGCGGTCGACGCGCACGCCGGACGCGGTGTTCACCGTCTTGACGCCGATGCTGAGCCGGGCGGCCTGCGGGTCGTTGTCGAAAGCAAGGTCATGGGCGGACGCGGAGGCGGCCGTCAGCAGTGCGGTCAGTAAAAGCGTGAGTCGGGGTTTGTTCATGTTGTTGTACCCGTTTTTCTGAAAAAGAGAGTAACCACTCTTTGGGAGGGTTTCCCCCTCCCAAAGGAGGGGGAGGGGTCAGGGCGTCAGGTTCCACTGCTGGCCCGGGCCGCCCCACCAGGTCCAGGTCTGGACATTGGCGCCGGCGGCGGTGCTTTGGTTCACCACATCCAGCGCTTGCGCGGGATAGGAGCGCATGCCCAGGCGGCCGCTGGCGCTGTCGTAACTGAAGCGCTGGTTGGCGTTGCCGGTGCAGGGCCAGATCTGCAGGTTGGCGCCGCTGTCATAGCTGCCGCTGTTGTCCAGGCAGTAGCGCGGGTCCTTCTGGCTGCGCACCAGGCCGGTCGATGCGTCGTAGTGCCATTTCTGCCAGCTGCCGCCGTTGCAGCTCCATTGCTGCACATTGGTTCCGGCCGACATGCTGCCGTTGTTGATGTCCAGGCACTGGCCGGAATTGCGGTTGACAATCTGCACCCAGCTGACCGGCGCGGTCTTGCTGACTTGCGGCGCGTAGACCACGCCCAGCTTGTCGACCTCATCGCCCGAGCGGCCGTGGAAGCCGACAATCTGCCAGCCCGCCGGGGCGGTAAAGGTGGAACAGCTGGCGGTGGTGCTGCCGCCGCTGAGCGTGCGGCCGCTGCTGGTGATGAAGCGCGCGGAGTAGAGACGGGTATTGCCGTTGTAGACGCCGGTGCAGACCGTCAATCCGGTCAGGTATTCGTTGCTGCCCAGCGTCAGCGAGCTTTCCGAACCGCCGCTGCCGCCGTGGCTGAGGATGTGGCCATTGCTCAGCGTCACCTCGACGCGGTCGATGCGGCTGCCGCTGCGCAGCGTGACTTTCCCGACGGAAGGCGATACCGGCAGCAGCGAGACATCGTTGAAGGCCGCGCCGTGCGGACCGCCTACCGGATCGCTGAGACGGCGGTCGGCGCGGGTGGCGTAGCTCCAGCCGACGCGGATGCCGCGATGGTCGGAGAGTTCCTCGCCCGCCGCATTCTGCATGTCGGTGGGAATCAGGTAGGACAGCGCACTGAGCCCGACAAAGCCGTTGTCGCGGAACAGCACCTTGTCCACCACCTCGCAGTTCGCGGCGGTCACGGCGGGGGAGCAGACCATCGCCGCCGCACCGGCCACGGGCACGTCGCCGCCGCGCACCTTGTCCACCCAGACATCGGTGAAGCCGTGGCGCAGGAACTGCCACATGTTGTCGCCGTCGCGGGTGTAGCGGGTGTTGGTGTCGCCCATCACGATCACGGCGTGTCCGGCGGAATTCGCCTCGATGTAGGCCAGCAGTTGCAGGACGTCCTTGCGGCGGGCATCCAGGTCGGCGGGTTCGGTTTGCGCCTGGGTGTGCAGGTTGTAGATGTCCACATAGACGCCTTCGGCCAGCCGGGTTCGGGCCAGCGTGAAGCCCTTCGGCGTCAGCACGTCGACGCCGTTGGCCTGCGCCCATTTCACCCGTTCCCAGTCCATGTAGGGAAAGCGGCTGAGCGTGTTCAGGCCGCTGCCGATGCCCGCGCCGCCGCTGGTCGGCGAGCGGTAGGCGTGGTCGTCGCAGCTGTCATAGAGCGCGGCGTGGTAATTGAAGTCCTCCTGCACGTTCACCACGTCAAACTGGCGGATATAGCAGCTGATCTGCTCGGTCGCCGCCTGGCGGCTGCTGGTGGCGCTGGAGAGGATCTCCGGCAACCCGGCGACGTTGTAGGTGAAGGTGCTGAAGCTGCCGGAGGCGGCCAGGGCGTGGCCGGAACCGGCCAGGAACAGGCTGAGCAGGGTGCGCTGCAGGTAACGGGTTTTTTTCATGTTATGTCTCCCGACGAAAGCGGCCCGCACGGTCTGAAAGAGGGGTTGTCAGCACGGGCCGTTTTTTCAGGATAGGAAGCGCAGTCCTGTTTTTACCCACCCTTAGGTGTGGGTAAAAAATGATCTTGGCGTGCTAGGTTAAAAATGTGATCAATGATCGCATTTCAACCGGAGGGATCATAGCATGACCAAAACAACAATCAACCGTCCCGCTGCCGCCATGCCCTGGGGACTGATTCTGGCCGCGCTGGCCGGGGTGGCGCAGGCGGCTTCCACCGTGCCGACGCCGCCCGCGCCCCCGTCCGCCGCCTCGGCGGCGATCCAGGCCTGCCGGGGCAGCAGCCAGTGGCTGGCGGGCGCGGCGAAATCGGACATTACCGGCCCGATGGTCGACAGCAGCACCGGCTACACCGAGCCGGGCGTGACCATGACCGGCCTGCAAACCCGGCTCTATGCGCGCGGCTTCGTGCTGGAAAGCCCGTGCAGCGGCCAGCGTGTCGCCTACGTCAACGCCGAGCTGCTGCACACCTACCAGAGCATCAAGACCGGCGTCATCAGGAAGCTGGCGGCGAAGCTGCCCGGCGTCTACAGCGACGCCAACGTCATGATCGTCGGCACCCACGACCATTCCGCGCCCAGCAACACCTCGTTCCGCACCCTGTACAACCTCGCCAACGGCGTCATCGGCTTTGACGACCTGAACTACAACATCGTCGTCGACGGCATTGTTGACGCCATCGTCCGCGCCCATAACGCCCGCCGCCCGGCCACGCTGGCGCTGGCCAAGGGTGCGGTGGCCAACGCCGCCTTCAACCGCTCGCTGCCCGCCTATCAGGCCAACCCCGACGCCGCCGACTACAGCAGCAACGTCGACACCACCATGACCCTGCTGAAGATGACCGGCGCGGACGGCAAGCCGATCGGCGCGATCAGCTGGTTTGGCGTGCACGGCACTTCGCTGGACAAGGATGTGCATGTGGTGGACGGCGACAACAAGGGGCAGGCCGCGCTGCGGCTGGAAAAGACCGTCGGCGGCAGCTTTGTCGCGGCCTTCTCGAACGCGCCGCTGGGCGATGTCAGCCCCAACCAGCCCGACCCGGCCAATCCCGGCGGCGACTTCCTGCGACCGCACAACCTCGACAGCAGCCTTTCCGCCTACGATGACGCCCGTGTCCATGCCGAACGCCAGTACGCAGTGGCGCTGAACCTGTTCAACACCGCTGCCGCCGCCGTCACCGGCGGCCTGTTCTACAAGCACCAGTTCGTCGAATTCCAGAACATCCCGGTCAGCCCGGCCTACACCGGCGGCGCGACCGGGGCCGCCACCTGCACCGCCGCCATCGGCGCGGCTTTTGTCTCCGGCACCGAGGAGGGCGGCACCAAGTTGATTGCCAGCCTCAAGGAAGGATCGCTGACCTATCAGGGCATTCCCGTCAATCCGCTGATTCCGCCCGCGCTGCAAAAGTGCCAGGCGGAAAAGCAGGTGCTGCTGCCGGTGGGCGATGTCTCCGGTTTCTGGGTCAACAACATTCCCTGGGTGGACACCATCGTCCCGTTTCAGGTCTTCGCCATCGGCAACCTGGGGCTGGTCGCCTCGTCCTTCGAACAGACCACCATGACCGGGCGCCGGCTGCGCAACGCGCTGAAGCCGACGCTGGCGGTGATGGGCGTGAACGACATCGTCGTGCCGACCATCGCCAACGCTTATCACCAGTACCTCACCACCCGCGAGGAATACGCCGTCCAGAACTACGAGGGCGGCTTCACCCATTTCGGGCCGTGGAGTTCGGCGGCGTTCATCGAGCATGCCGACATCGTCGCGCGCGCGTTGGTGACCGGCGGCAGCCTGTCCGCCGGACCGACCCCGCCCGACCTGCTGACGGCGCAGGTGGTGCATACCCCGATCGAGACCTGGGGCGTCGTCAACGACGAGCCGCCTTCCGGCAAGAATTTCGGTGATGTCGCCACCGACGCCGCCGCCACTTATCCCATGGGCAACCACCGCGTCAGCGTCACCTTCTGGAGCGCCCACCCGCGCACCGCGCAGATCCGCCAGCGCGAGGGCGCGGTGCCCGCCGGCTTCAGCTATCTGGAAGTGCAGCGTTGGAGCGGCGCGGCCTGGGAACGCTTCGCGACCGACAGCGACCCCTATACCCGTTTCCTCTGGCAGCGGGTGGGCGGCAGCCTGTCGGCGCAATCGCAGGTAACGGTGCAGTGGGACCTCGATCTGGCCCCGCCCGGCACCTACCGCCTGGTGCATAACGGCGTGGCGAAGAAGTGGGGCTTGTTCGGCCCGAGCTACGTCAGCTTCAGCGGCGCCAGCCGCAGCTTCAAGGTGCAATAAGGAGGGGCGGCCCCTCCCAAGGGAGGGGGGATTTCACCGTGTTTTTAACTACGATCGCGACCGGAACGCCGGTTTATTGAACAGGCGTGCGGTAACAAACAGGAGAATCAGAATGAAAAGAATCAGCAGGGGCTGGCCGGCATGGCTGGCGCTGGCGGCCAGCGGTGTGGCCGCCGCCGCGCCCAGTTTCCCCGACCAGGAAAAAGTCTGCAGTTTTGATGCGAACCGCGAGGCGGCCCGCAGCGCCTCGGCGGCGAACTTCCCGCAGCCGGTCGTCACCGAACTGCTGGTGAACGGCGTCAGCGCCTGGAAGGCGTCCACCGGCGGCACCCCCACCCTGAAACCGGGTGACGTGGTGACGCTCAAGGGTAGCGGCTTCGGCCAGGGACCGGATGTCGACTTCAGCAAGATCATGATCGGCAACAGCCGCGTGCTGGAAACCGACCTGAAGATGTTCAACCAGTCGCTGGACCTGATTGCCGAGGTCAACTACGAGACCATCTTCACCCACAGCACCTGGGACAAGGACATCGTCGGCTGGACCGACACGCAGGTGCAGTTCAAGGTGCCGGTGACCGTCAGCAAGGGACCGCTGGTGCTGCAGGTGCAGAAGCGCAACGGCTACCTGCCGTCATACCTGCGTCCGGGCCAGCCGCACAATGTCATTGACGCCCAGACCGCCCGCGTCACCGACACGGTGTTCATGAAGCAGAAGTGCGACGTGGTGTCGAATCTTGGCGCGGAAACCAAGGCCATCACCCCGATCGCCGTCAATGTCGTCAACAGCAACTTCAACAACCTGGTCACCTTGGGCCGCAAGATCTTCTGGTCTTACGACTACAACCTGGGCCTGTCGCACAAGATCCGCGAACTGGACTGGAACAAGATCCTGAACTACCAGGCCACCGACCCCATCACCCGCGAGAAGGCCGATCCGCTGAAGCTGTTCGGCGCCTACAAGACGGTGCGCGGCGAAGTACCGGATGAGGCCATCGATGATGTCTACTTCGACCCGTATCCGATGAAGAATCCGACGCCGGGCTTTCTGCTGGTCACCCCGCAGAAGACCAAGGGCAACACCAAGAATACCGGCTGGGTGGGTTACCGCACCGCCGAGTCCAGCCACCCCTACACCGGCAGCGGCGCGTGGGCGGGCTTCAACTGCGCCTCCTGCCACGGCTACCGCATCAGCTATGAAAAGGCTCCCGGCCAAAGCGTGACCAAGGTCATCCCCGGCCTGCCGAACCCGCTGTGGTCGATGAAGTGGGCGGTGCTGGGCGACAAGACCGGCGCCACCACCGCGACGATGACCACCATCGACGTCAAGGAGCCGGGTCCGTCCTGGGCGCCGGGCGACGCCAATGTCGACAAGACCACGCTGATCTACTACATGCCGGCCGGCGCGGGCGAGCACACCCTGGTGCGCGACAAGGGCGAGGGCAGCCTCACCGACAACGATTACGCCTTCTCGCCGATTGCGATTCCGAACGTCACCAACCACATGCCGATCCGCCGCTCGCTGTCGCACACCGAGTCCTATGTCGGCTTTGAAGGTTCGTACATCCACTCGGAAGAACCGGACGGCGCGATGGGGTCGATGGACGCCAACAGCCTGAAGGCGCTCACCACCTACATGACGACGCTGGACTCCAACGACAAGGACCTGATCAACGCCGGTCTCTACCGCTGGCTGAAGGCCAACAACAAGCTGGCGGCGCAGACCGGCAACGCCACGCTGACCGAAGGCCAGTTCGTGCAGTCGGGCTGGAAGGCCTATCCGGGCGTGGTCGCGGCCGTCAATGCGGGCAAGACCGCCTTCGATCGTGACTGCGGCAGCTGCCACAACGACAAGGTCGGCGCCAACACCAACGAGCGCATGTTCCGCCTGAGTGAAGTCGGCCGCTTCTTTGCCCCGACCATCTATCAGCGCGACCAGCAGTCGATCCGCGCCACCTACCTGCGCGACATCTACTGGGTGCAGTCACGCGGCCTGCTCTCCGACGGCCACGTCCGCAATGTCGAGGACCTGGTGAACCCCGAGCGCTGCACCGAAGGCTCGCCGCTGTACAACCAGTACTACACGCTGCACGCGCCGGTCCGTCCCGCCCTGGGATCGCCGGACCAGCCCGCCGCCTGGCCGGACCTGAACCGCAAGGGCGACGTGTTCCGCGTCTACAAGAACGTGGAGTACAGCGCGGATGATCCCTCGACCCGCCGCAACCGCTTCACCACCCGCCACAAGTACTTCGTGCCGGTGGCCTGGGACAACGACAACTACTACTGGGATTACCAGAAGATGCGTCGTGAGTACGGAGTCGGCGAAATGGGCACGGCCGCCCCGATCGGCCTGCCCGCCGCCCCGCACCCCTGGTGTGCCGGCAGCAGCGGCGACATCTCCCCGCTCACCCAGTACGTGCTGACCCTGTAACCACCCCCAAAGCCGGAGGAGCCGCCGCGGAACAAGGCGGCCATCCGGCACCCTCCGTGTGCCACCTTACCCCGGCTTGCCGGGGTTCTTTTTGCGTGAAATTTGCCATTTGACGCCGCTTTTGCGGGGAATGACGCCAAATTCCCGAAAGATGTCGCTTTTTACCAATAAACATGATCAATGATTATATTTAATGGGCTTCGCTCACAAAACAATCCGAATAACACCATCACCAGGGAGCCGCCAACCTCATGAAGAAACTCATTTTCCTTGTCCTGCTGGCCCCCGGGCTGGCGCTGGCCCAGTGCCCGGACTACAGCATCGCCAACGCCCCGGCCTTCAGCAACCCCGCCAAGAAGTCCTTCCGCAACTTCGGCAACACCATCCTCGCCGGGCTGTACAAGCCCTGGCACATGGCGCACGACCAACTGGTTGCGGCCGGGCAGGTGGCCGCCGTCGTCGGCAAGTTCGACTATGACGCCGTGCTGCACAAGGACCTGGAAGGCGAATACGTGCATGCCTACATTACCGGCACCGGCATTTCCGGCTGGCAGTACCTGGGCAAGTACACCACCAACACCGACGGCAAGATCACTGTCAATGTCGGTGCGCGGCCGGTCGGCGACTATCGCGTGCGTTTCGTGGTGGAAGGCGACCTGTCGGCGGTGGACGGCTATGTCACCGTGGTCGAGCCGGGCCGCAAGGCCGTGCTGTTCGATGTCGACGGCACGCTGACCCTGAATGATTTCGAAGCCTACGCCGACTATGCCGGGGTCAAGACCGCCACGCCGTATCCGTACGCCACGCAGATGGTCAACGACTACAAGGCCAAGGGCTATCAGGTGGTCTATGTCACCGCCCGTCCGTACTGGGTGACCAAGGATGCGCGCGAGTGGTTCGCGAAGATGGGCATTCCCGCCTGGTTCTACCGCACCAATCCCTACGGCGACGGCCCCATCCCGCCCGACACCGTCGAGCACAAGACCAACAACATCAAGTACCTGCGGGAAACGGTGGGCCTGGACATCATCCGCGCCTACGGCAACGCCACCACCGACATCACCGCCTACGCCAACGCGGGCCTGCCCAAGGCGTCCACCTACATCATCGGTCAGAACGCCGGGGTGGACGGCACCCAGCCGGTCTACAACGACTATTCCTACCACTACAGCACCGTGGTCCTGAACACGCCGCGCTCGCCGTCCTGCCCGTAACACCCGACTGCGCGCGGTAACACCTCCGGGTTGTAACCGGTCTGTTACCGCGCGTATCCCGATGTTACCGCGTAACCCAGAAGTGTTACCTTGACACCGTAAAGATGTTACCTGTTACCGGTTTTTACGCTGATTGTTAATTGATCGTTAATTTTAATATGTTGTTTTTGAATGGGAAAATAATTTTTCTGGAAGTTGGCACGCCGCATGCATTGTATATGGGGCGCAACCAACAAAAACAAACAGCGCCGATAACAACAAGAACAACGACAAAAACAACAACACAGTGGTGTGGCAGGCGTCAGGAAGGATTCGAGCGACCCGCGACAAGACGGATAAGAAAAAACAGAACCGTCACACAAAAGATGGCAAATAAAAAAGAACAGGCCATCACTGGTTAACGGCAACGACGAACAACAAGAATAATTGATGCGTCGGGACGTTGACATACGACAACAACAAAAACGACAGCGAACAACAACAATAAGAGGTAATACTCAGCGCACGCGGGGACTCCGGTCCCCGCGCACTCTGTTGAAGTCTCCCCGTATCGCCCCATCTCCGCCGTTCCCGAAAAAAACCTTGCCCGCATCCGCCCCAGACGCTAGTTTTGTCACACAACTTTATGGACGAGTCCTGATATGTCCCGCGCCCTCAAATCCCTCGGCATTGTCGCCGCCGCCCTGATCGGTCTGGTGCTGCTGCTGGTCACCTACATCCTGTTCTTCATCAATCCCAATGACTACAAGGGCGAGATCGCCAAGGTGGTCAAGGACAAGACCGACATGGACCTGGTGATGGCCGACCCCCTCAGCTGGCAGCTGTGGCCGCGCATCAGCCTGCACCTGGGCAAGACCACCCTGACCGACACCCAGGCGGGCAAGACGCTGGTGGCGATCAACCAGGCCGATGTCAGCGTGCAGGTGATGCCGTTGCTGGCGAAGAAGATCGCCATTGACGAGGTGCGGCTGGACGGCGCGAAGCTGGACTTCGTGCAGTACGCCAACGGGACCACCAGCTGGGACCGCATGCTGGCCAAGCTGAAGAGCGCCCCGGAAGAAAAATCCGAGAAGATCGACTTCAACATCAGCCTGCTGGACATCAGCAACAGCGCGCTGCACTTCAAGGACGAGAAGGGCGGGCTGGACGGCAACCTCGACAAGCTGCTGGTGCAGGCCAGCAACATCGACCTGAAAAAGGCCTTCCCGGTGCGGGTGAAATTCACCTGGGCGCAAACCGATGCGCAAGGCAAGACCCTGACCGCCGACAACGACCTCAATGCCACCGTGCAACTGGACCAGGATGCCGAAAAATACCTGCTGAAGAACCTGGCCGCGCGCAGCCATCTGGCCGGCTCCCTGTTGCCCGCGCCGGTGGTGATTGATGTCAGCGGTGACGTTTCCGCGGACATGAAGCAGCAACTGCATACCGTCGACGCCCTGAAGCTGGCGGTGGACTATCAGGACCCGGCACTGTCCAAGCCCGCGCATGTCGAACTGACCGGCAAGGTCAACGCCGACATGAAGGCGCAGAAAGTGGCGGTCAGCGGCCTGGCGCTCAGCGCCAGCTACCCGCAGGCCGGGCTGAAATCGCCCGCCACGGTGAAGATGTCCGGCGACGTGCAGGCCGACCTGGCCGCGCAGGTTTTCAACCTGCCCGCGTTCACGGTGGATGCCGCTTATCCGGCCGCCAACCTGTCCGCCCCGGCCACGGTCAAGCTGACCGCCGCCATTGTCGCCGACCTCAAGCAGCAACTGGTCAGCCTCAGCGGCATCAAGGCCGCCGCCAGCTATCCCGAAACCGGCCGCCCGGCCCCGATCACCGCCGACCTCAGCGGCGCCATCAGCGCCAACCTCGCCAGCGGCGCGGTCAGCTTCTCGCCGCTGGATGTCAGCGCCCAGGTTTCCGACAAGGCCTTCCCCAAGGTGATGCCGGTGCATCTGGTCGCCCCGATCACCGCCAACTGGAAGGAAGGCAAGGTCGCCCTGAACGGTTTCACTCTCGACGCGCTCAGCATCCAGACCAAGGGGCAGATCAGCGCCAGCCTGCCCGGCATAGCCGCCACCGCCAAACCGGGCACCCCGGCCACGCAGGGCATGACGCTCAGCGGCAACATTGCCACCAGTCCCTTCAACCTGCGCCAGCTGATGCAGACGCTGGGCATGGCCGCGCCGGTCATGGCCGACAGCAGCACCCTGCAACGGGTCAGCGTCAGCACGCAGATTTCCGGCAATGAAAACAGCATCCTGCTGAAAGGCCTGAACGCCAGACTGGATGACAGCACCCTGACCGGCGAGGCCGGCCTGACCGACCTGAAGACCGGCAAGATCTACGCCCGCCTGAATGTCGACAAGATCAATGTGGACCGTTACCTGCCGCCGGTGGATCCCAATGCCAAACCGGCCCCGGCCGCCAAGACCGCCGAAGGGTTGTTGCCGGTGGAACTGCTGAAGAAGCAGAACCTGGATGTCGGCCTGACCATCGGTTCCCTGACCGTGATGAAGTATCCGGTGCAGAAGTTGCAGCTGACCGCCACCGCGAAGGACGGCGTGGTCAACGTCAGCCAGTTGGGCGGCAGTGTCATGGGCGGGCGTTTCAGCTTCCCCACCACCATTGACGTGCGCGGCGCGAAGCCGGTGCTGACCGTTACCCCCAGCGTCGAGCAGATGCAGGTGGAGAACGTGGTGCAGCAGTTCACCAAGAAGGATTTGCTGGCCGGTATCGCCGCCTTCAACGGTACGCTGAAGATGAGCGGCAACTCGGTGGACGAATGGCTGGGTTCGCTGAACGGCGCCAGTAAGCTGAGCTTCAACAACGGCCTGCTGAAGGGCGTGAACATGATGCAACTGGTGACGACGGAGATGGGCAAGTATCAGGCCTTGCTGCCGTTCATTACCGGCAAGGATGCGGCGACGCTGGTGAGCAAGCAGAACAATACCGAGATCGCCAATTTCCTGGGGGAGGCCAGCATCAGCAACGGTACTGTGCAGAACAAGGCGTTGAATGCGGATTTGAAGAAGGCGAAGGTGACCGGCACGGGAACGTTCAGTCTGGTCAGCCAGCAGGCGGACTACAGTTTCAACCTGACGCTGGACAAGTCGATTGTGGGTGAGAGTCTGGCGGGTTATGCCTTTCCGATCCGTTGCAAGGGTAAGGTGACGGAGATTGCGTCGCTGTGTTCGGTGGATGGCAAGGCGGTGCGGGATATGGCCGGTAAGGCGTTGCTGAACAGCAAGGAGGTGCAGAAGGTGAAGGCTGAGCTGGCGGCGAAGGAGGATGCGGCGAGGGCGGAGCTGGCGAAGAAGCAGGCGGAGGCTGAGGCGGCGGCTAAGGCGAGGATTGAGGAGGAGAAGAAGAAGGCGCAGGAGAAGGTGAATCAGAAGCTGAATGAGGGGTTGCAGAAGCTTTTTAATCGGTGAGGGGAGGGCGATTAGTCCTGAACCCGGAGGGGCGCACGCAGTGCGCCCTTACTTTTTGGGCTACAGGTTAGTCTCTTGGTAACAAGTGGTCGGAAACTTCAAATTCGTCAGCCATCTTGATTTCACCTGCCATGCAGCCAAACACGAAACGGTTGCGCTGTTGGTCAGTGTCAAGCGGTAACAGTCTGGCGATTGGTTTGCCGGATTTCGTGATCGTAAAGCTTTCGCCCAGGGCTACACGTTTCACAAGTCGAGGTAAGCGGCGTTTGGCTTCGCGGGCATTTAGCGGATTCATTTTTGCTGCACTCAGTCTGTGATTGGGGCTAAGTATGAATTTGTAGGTCACATTTAGTCAAACAACCGTTGTCAGGTACCGAAGTGCCCAAACAATAAAACCTGGCGTTTTCCCTTATTTACTTATCATTAACCATCTAACTCCGATTCTTCTTTAACCTTAACGAATTTCTTTAAGTTAGATGATAACAACCATTCATCCATTTCGTCGATGGACACGTTTTTGTTTTTCCGTAGCGCATTAATTACTGCTCCAATTTCGA
Organism: Fluviicoccus sp.; assembly: GCA_036273075.1. Classification (GTDB taxonomy): domain Bacteria; phylum Pseudomonadota; class Gammaproteobacteria; order Pseudomonadales; family Moraxellaceae; genus Fluviicoccus. Next base: position 13,038 of record DASUIL010000003.1, read on the forward strand.
AGCTGTATTCGATTTGTTCGTTTTCTCCGCAGGCTATAATTATTCTTTGTATTTGCTCTCTACTGTAGTCACTTGAATATCTTGTGACAGTTGAAGCAAAACTGTTTGCCTGCTCAAAGTTCTTTGATTGAGAATAGAGTTCAATTATTCTATTGCACACTTGTTCGGGGGCACCAAAAAATATAGAATCTTCAAGCTCGGCTCTTGTAGCTAGCCGCACCCTTTTCTCCGCCGCTTTTTTCAAGCCATCGATTGATAGAAATATATCAATGTCATCAAACTTGTCTTTTGGTAAGCTTTCAACGTAGGATTCAAACTTTTGCCTTACGTCAGCATCAAAATATAGCCAGCTATCTTTCACTCGACTTATTAGAGGTGTCACTCGGTTTAGCTTTTCTGCATCTATATTCCTAACAATGCTTGAAAGTTTTTCTTTTAAAGTGTTGCCGTAGTGTTGATGATGTATAAGCTCAATGGCATTGAGAGCCGTCGCTACTCTGTTTATTTCTTTGTAGTCCTTGGCGTCATTAATCAGCTTTTTAAGAAGGATAATCGTGAAGTTTCTAATGAGGCTGTCTCTCGCCTTTTTTAGCGGGCTGTTTTCAAATGCTATAACTGCTTTTTTGACATCTGTTGGAAAATATTCAGAGTCGACTTCTGAAATCAAAGAATCTAAAGCATATTTTCCTTGAGCTGGCGGATATTGGAGCAAATGTTCCACAGCAGATCTTATATGCATCCTGGCTAACTCAGCTGATGGATTAAAAACCTCACCATCTGCAGTCATCGAAGGATGAGCGCACCTGTTTCTATCTTCTTGCAACCGCTCTAAATCAATAAATTCAACCGGGGATATTAGCTCTAGCTTATCTCTACAAACTGCAAGAATCTCTCTTTCAAATCTCAAAGAGTATGCAATGTCACCGATTCTTCGGGCTTTATCGAAGTCGTCAATCTGCTTTTCAGCTTCCTTATCGCCCGCGAGTGAAAGCTCTTTCAATTTATCTATGATGTCGAACGATACTGCAACCCAAGTCGATACGATCGAAGATCGAAAAGCTCCAGCTTTATAGCAAGCGACCGCCTCTTTTATATAATCCTTAGCCTTTTGATCTCTACACTTTAAAACTAGTTCATCAAGATCAGATAGTGGTGATGCCATGTATATCTCCTGGAGGGTTAACTATATTTATAAGACAAGGTTCGCATAATACTTTGCCATATATAAAGGTCTTCTATAAAAACCTATATTTTTCAGATCATTGTGGTGTCGTGGTACATGGTATGAAAACTAAAACCTCGTTCCCGAAACTACCACCCCCATCCCCACCGGTCAACCACCCAACTCCCTCTCCACCATCTCCCCGAACGCCCTTACCAACGCCTCCCGGCTCACCAGCGGCGACGGCTGGCTGATGTACCGCACCAGCGTAAACAACACACTGTTAATCAGAATATAAATCCGCGCCGGCAAATCCGCCTGACCCACCACCGCCGCCTGCTGCAAGGCATACAGGCTCAACACCCCCAACAGCTTCTGCTCCAGCGCATCAATCCCGCGCATGAAGTCCAGCTGCGACCAATTGCGCAACACCTTCAGGTACAGCCCCTGGTCGGCCTCCAGATAATCCCACACCTCATCCAGCAAACCCCGCACCCACTCGCGCAAGGGCTGTCGCGCCAGCGCCGCGCTGCGCCGGTCCACCACCGCCATCAGCTCGCCCACAATGCGGTCCAGCAAGGCCGCATACAGCTGCTCCTTGCTGTCGAAATACTGGTACAGCGAGCCAATGCTGATACCCGCCGTCTCGGCAATGCGAGCGGTGGTGGCGCTGGCCAGGCCGTGTTCGGCGATGGTCAGCGCGGTGGCGTCAACCAGGCTGTCCACCATCAGGCGGGACCGGGCCTGCCGGGGTTGTTTGCGCATGAAGCGGCGTCCTCTAATGCGATAATTAAGCGATTTGTATGCGACTAAATAATCGCATTATAGTGCCCTTGTCAAACAAACATGCACGGGAGTCCCACATGCGCGACCTGTTCTGGGCCAGAAAAGAACTGGCAACCCTCGACCCGGTGCAGGATGCCCGCCGTTACGCCCAACTCACTTTCGAAACCCGTTACGGGTTGCCGATTTTCATCCACGCGCTGTTCTCGGTGGCTTTTGCCTACAACATGGGCGATCCGCGCATTGCCAATGTGCTGTACCGCGAGGGCACCGGCACCATCATCAAGAACACCCGCCAGCGCAATTTCGAGACGCTGGTGTTCTTCGGCCTGATCTATGAACACGGCGACGGGCCGGAAGGGCAGCGCATCATCCAGCGCATGCAGAAGATCCATAACCATTTCCGCATTCCCAACGAGCTGTACCTGTACACGCTGGCGACGCTGGCCTGCCTGCCGCGCCGCCTGTCGCAGCGCTTTGCGGGCGCGGACGGTCTCAGCCGCGATGAACTGGAGTCGCAGTTCCAGTTGTGGCTGCGGGTAGGCAAGATGATGGGCATCCAGGACATTCCGCAAACCCAGGACGCCTATCTGGCATGGATGCTGGATTACGAAAAGAAGAACTTCGCCTATACGCCGGGCGGCGAGGCGGTGGTGCGGGCGCTGGCGGTGGAGTGGGCGGAGTACTGGTTCCCGAAGCCCTTGCAGGGCGTGGCGGAAAGCCTGTTCTACGCGCTGATTGACCCGGAGCTGTACGAGGTGCTGGGAGTGCCGAAACCGTCGCGCTGGCAGACGCTGCTGGCCGGGCAGTTGGTCAAGGGCTTCATCAAGGCGGTGCGGGTGCTGCCGGACGTGCCGGAGCGCAGCCTGATCAAGACCTTTAGCCGCAATATCGATGAGATGAAACTGAGGGCGAAGCTGGCCTGAGCTGTGCAGTGGATTTGACGGAGCAATCCCGTCAGAATCCGGGGTTTGCAGTTGCAGGCAGACCCCGTTCATGTCCCATTCCCCCGATTTCGCCCAAGCCGTGCTCGACTGGTACGACGAACACGGCCGCCACGACCTGCC
>DASUIL010000004.1:0-3470 GCA_036273075.1 Fluviicoccus sp.
GTATCACGGCGTCGCCGATGAATTCATCCCCATCGACCAGACCGTGGCGCTGCGCAAGGCCTATTGCGGCAAGTTCGCCAACGTCACCTTCGGCGTCTATCCCAGCGAGCACATCGTCACCCAGTTCCAGGCCGCGCCGACGGTGCTGTCGTGGATCGGTGACCGCTTCAACGGCAAATCCACGCTGGGCACCTGCCTGTCGCTGAAGGCCGCGCCGACCAGCACCGCCAACCCCGGCGGCGGCAACTTCGTGGTGTCGCTGAAGAGCTGGCCGCTGAGCGGCACGATGGGCCTGAAGACGCTGAAGCAGTCGGTGACGCTGCCCGCCGGATCCACCTTCACCGCCGACACCGACATGACCGCCAACACCCTGAAGGGCGGCATGAGCATTCCCGGTTTCACCACCACGCTGAAGATTGCCGGGCTGCCCGCCGACGTGAAGCTGGAGGTGACCCCGAGCGAACCGGTCAGCGGCAGCGCCTCGCTGGACAACGACGGCCAGCTGCATGTGCACGGCATGGCGCGGGTGAATATCAAGGTGGTGTCGGCCGGGGTGTCGGTGCTGCAGATCCCCTTCGGCTGCCAGACCAATGCGCCGGTCGACCTGCCGATCCACTTCGACGGCCCGCTGTCGTCGCTGGGCAACGGCAAGCTCAGCTTCGCCGGGATCACCACCTTCCCGCCGATGAAGGACTGCGGCCTGTTCAACGACCTGTTCACGACGCTGATGTCCGGGCCGGGGCAAACCTACGCCTTTACGGTGACGCCGCCCGCGCCGACGACGTGGTGATGAAATACTCCCTCCCCCCTTGTGGGGGAGGGCTGGGGAGAGGGAATTCTTAATGAAGAGGAGTAATCTCTGATGACTGTAACCATTCTAGGAGCCTCCATGTCCCGTTCGTCCCTGCGTATCGCGCTGTTGCTGACCGTGGTGACGGCGGTGCTGCTGCTGATGCGCTGGGCGGTGCGGGAACCGGCATTGGAACCCGTGGCCACGGTGGTGCCGGTTCCGGCGGTGACGGGAGATGCCGCCTCCACGCCGGTAGCCGCCCCGGACCCCGCCGCACGCCCGACCTTTGTCTCCGACATGGAGTGGCAGGTGCTGCAGGCCGTGGCGGCGCAACAGGCGGACCCGAAAGCCGAGCTGGCGCGGTTGGTGGCGAACCTGGGCTTCAGCAAGCGGCGCGCGGCCTGGGAAGGACTGGTGAAGCCGGAAGAAGCGGTGCAGCGGCGGCAACTGGCCGCTTCGCTGCTGGCGGAAATTCCCGACCGGGTACGCGGGCAGGCGCTGGACCTGCCGCAGGCGAAAGCCTTGCAGCAGCAGTTGCTGGCGGAGGTTGTCGAAGACCCCGCCGAACGCGTCGCCCGTCTGCAAGCCGAGCAGCAACGTCTGCCGCGCCTGCTGGAAGCCGGAACGCCCGCGCGTTCATCGCCGTGACCGGCATTGCCAATAAAATGACCGGCCGCCGGGTTGTCGCCCCGGAAGCGCCTGCTTAAGCTGACAGGCCGACAAGGGTTCCCGGATCACAACAACAAGACGGTCAACGCTTTTCGAGGTTCGCCATGGACATCGATACCCCCTGCATTCCCCTGGCTCACATCCAGACCTATTTCGACCTGCGCCAGACGCTGGTGCCCGACGTCGAATGGCTGGAACGGCGCACGCAACTGACGCCGGTGATGGTGCGCAATCCCCATGAACTGCTGGAACTGATTGTCGGCATCGACCAGCACGACTTCTACCGCAACGCCGCCATCGACTACCAGCCCGGCGACACCGGCTGCTTCATTTCCACCCGGCAGACGCTGGCGCTGGTGGACCAGGCGGTGAAGGCGCTGGACATGCCCTACCTGGGCCTGGCGATGGGCAACCTGATGACCATTTCCCACCACGGCATGGCGGGCGTGGCGGCGGTAACGCAACCCACCCTGCGCGGCTGCCTGGAAACCATCAGCCGCTTCTGCGCCGAACTGTTTCCGCCGCTGGAAATGAACGGCGCGGTGGAGGGCGAGATCGGCACCTTCACCATGCACGAGAACCTGTCGCTGGCCCCTTACACGCATTTCTTCCTGGAACTGAACATGGTCAGTTTCTACAACATCATGCAGCAGCTGGTGGCGGAAACCGGCCTGAACCTGCACCACGTCGCCTTCCACTATCCCGAGCCGCCGTGGGGCCATATCTACCGCCGTTACTTCCGTTGCCCGGTGCTGTTCGACCAGCCCGAAACCGCGCTGGTGGGCCCGGCGGCGCTGGCCGACTGCGAACTGCCGCTGGCCAACCGGCTGATGGCGATGGCGGCGGAAAAGACGCTGTTCGAAAACATTCCCACCCGCGCCATCCGCCTGCTGCCGCTGCGCCTGCGGCGTTTGCTGCTGCGCTATTACGGCGCGTTCCCGTCGCTGGAGAACGCCGCCAGCGATCTGGGCATGAGCGGCCGTACGTTGCGGCGCAAGCTGGCGGAAGAGGGCACGTCGTACCAGCAGGAACTGGATGCGGTGCGCGAGAAGCTGGCCAAGCAGTACTTCCAGCGCGGCGGTGAGTCGGTGACGGAACTGGCGATGATGCTGGGCTATGGTGATTCCTCGGCTTTTGCCAAGGCCTTCCGCCGCTGGACGGGCATGGCCCCCACGGAATTCCTGGAACAGCGGGAAGCGGCGAAGGCCGAGGGGGTGGAAGCGGCGGCGTAGGAACCCCTCACACCCCCGGCATGTGCCCCTGCAACTTCCCGAAGCGCGCCAGCAGCGCCCGGTTCTTCACCGCCAGCGGCCCCGTTCCCATCGACGGCGCGCGGGAGCGGTCGGTTTCGTAGTTCAGGCCCTTGAACACCGGCATGAAGCGGCTGTTGGCGGCGTCGCGGGCATAGGGCCGGGTGCGCACCGACAGCGTGGCGATGCGGCGCGGGTCGGTGCGGCGGCTGAACCGGCTGAATCCCCGGAAGCGGAAGTGTTCTTCCACGTAGCGGTGGCTGTGCCGCACCAGCGCGTCCATCAGTTCGTACAGCAGTTCCACCGCCAGACCCTCGCGCAGCAGCAGCGTCAGCGCCAGCCCGTCGTATTCCGCCAGATCGCCTTCCACCCGCCGCGCCAGCGGTGCTTCGCCCAGTTGCAGGTCCACCAGCAGCGCACCGTTATTGCGCCGTTCAAAGCCGGTGACGGTAAGGCGGCGCTGGGCGAAGTGAACGGTGCTGACCACGGCCTCGGCATCCTGGCGGGACAGCAGCGGCTGGCGGTGGTCGGCCAGCACCTGGTCGGGGTGGGCGGCCATCAGCGGCAGGTCGTGGTGGTGGCTGAAGGCGGCGCTGGTCTTGCCGCTGTCGGGGTCAATCAGGGTGAGCAGTTCGCGCACCTCGTGCTCGCGCGCCTTGCTGATGGCGAGGAAGGCGGTCTGGATGACTTCGGAGGTGGGGGTGTCGGCGTCGATGCGCCATTTGCGGCCGTAGACCAGCTTGCGCGGGCGCAGGGTGTTG
>DASUIL010000005.1:0-6031 GCA_036273075.1 Fluviicoccus sp.
TACTTCTTCGGCTATCCCGGCGTGTTCCGCAAGCTGATGCCGGCGTACTTCAAGTTCTACAGCCCCAACTTCCACCCGTGGAACACCGACTCGCGCGGCCTGCTGGCCAAGGCCAAGGCGAAGTGGCTGGGCCGCCTGCCGCTGTAATCCGTTCACCGGGCGGTCCGTCTGGCCGCCCTTGAGCTTCCCTTGGGGTGCTTCTACAGTGCAGGGACTTTCCCCCAGCACGGAGCGCCCGTCATGTCCCACACCATCCGCCTGCACCGCGTGCTTTGCGCGCCCGCCGACCGTATCTACCGCGCCTTCATTACCCCCGAAGCCCTGGGCAAGTGGCTGCCGCCGCATGGCTTTGTTTGCGCGGTGCATGAGCTGGACGCCCGCGTCGGCGGCCGCTTCCGGATGTCCTTCATCAACTTGGGCAACGGCCAGGCGCACAGTTTCGGCGGCGAATACCTGCAACTGGTTCCCGGCGAGCGCCTGCAGTATTCCGATGTCTTTGACGATCCCAACCTGCCGGGTACCCTGATCACCACCGTCGAGCTGAAGCCGGTGTCGTGCGGCACAGCGGTCAGCATTGTGCAGGAAGGGGTGCCGGCAGTGATTCCCGAGGAAGGCTGTTACGTGGGCTGGCAGCAGTCGCTGCAGTTGCTGGCGCTGCTGGTGGAGGCGGAGATTCCGGGCTAGCTCCTGTCACCGCCATCCCCCATCCCGACGGCCGGAACCGTGTCCGGCCTGTCGGCCATCACCGTGGCTGAATCTGTCCCTCCCCCATTTGGGACGTCCGTATCACTATCCCTCCCGTGCCGGGCCACCCGGCGCCACGCACCCCGATACGACAACAACGGAGGGAATCCCCCCATGAAGCCGCTTGCCCTTGCCTGCCTGACCCTGCTGACCTGCTCCGCCCATGCCCTGGAAGCCCGCAATCCCTGGCTGGCCGATTCGCACTGGCCCATCTCGCATCACGACAGCAATGCCTCGGACACATCCTCCGTGGCCGGCCCCACCAGCGCCGCGCAACTGGGCGCGCCCAGCTACGTTGCCACCAGCCTGATCAACATCACCCTGGCGGCCTCGCCGCGCTACCCGGACGGCAGCCAAGTCTACTGGGGTTCCAGCAGCACCGGCGTCTACAAGCTGGCCACGCGCGGCGGGCAGTTGCTGAAGCTGGCGGAACTGGCCAAGCCGGGCACGGCCTCGCTGCAGAATCCCACCAACGGCGCCTACACGCTGGTGGATCTGGAGAACGTCTTCTACACCGTCAAGGGCACGCAGATCCTGGCCTACGCCGACCAGACTCCCGGCAATCCCGCCTCGCCGATCCTGCTGCGCCGCCAGCTGAACCTGTCGTCGAAGATCAGCCTGAAGTCCGATGATTCCGTGGTGGGCCTGAACCTGACCTGGGACGGGCGTCTGGCCTTTGTCACCAAGTACGGCGTGGTGGGCGTGGTCGACCGGGGCCTGACCTCGGTCAGCAGCCTCAGTCTGGGCGAGGGGGAGAACGTCTCGAATTCCATTTCCACCGATGCCTCCGGCGGCATTTACGTGGTCACGGCCAAGCACATGCACCGCGTGCAATGGACCGGCTCCACGGTAACTCTGGACCCGGCGGCGGGCGCCTGGACGGCAGCTTACAACACCGGCAGCAATGGTGCGGGCGGCGGCCGCTTGGGCGCGGGCTCGGGCTCCACGCCGACCGTGATGGGCGAGGGCTCGCAGCAGTTTGTCGTCATCACCGACGGTGCCACCGTCAACAACCTGGTGCTGTTCTGGAAGGACGCCATTCCCGCTGACTGGCAGCCCATCGCCCCCGGCATGGACCGCCGCATCGCCGCCGAACTGCCGGTCAACTTCGGCGATCCCAACCGGGCCGCCACCTACTCCGAGCAGTCGGTGGTGGTGAATGGCTATGGCGCGGCGGTGGTGAGCAACGATTACCGCAATGTGGACCTGATTTCCGGCAGCACCGGCTACCCGCTGATCGACCAGATGCTCAACGGCGCCATTGCCTTCAGCAGCGGCCTGCCGATGATCCAGCCCTGGGGCGTGCAGAAATTCCAGTGGAATACGCAGACCCGCAAGCTGTCCAGCGCCTGGGTGAATAACGACGTCAGCTGCCCGAACGCCATTCCCACCGTCAGCAGCAGCGCCGGCATGTTCTACTGTGTCGGCGCCCGGCTGGGGCAATGGACCATCGAGGGACTGGACTGGAACAGCGGGCAGTCCCGCTTCCGCAAGTACGTGGGCCTGCTGCCGCGCTACAACAGCTTCTACGCCGCGACGGAAATCACGGCGGACGGCGGCATCCTCTACGGCACCTTCAATGGCGTGACCTACCTGCCGCGCCGTTGAGCCATAGGTCGGATCAGGTGGCTCGTCCGCCACCCTGCGGCGGCGGGCGGGTCATTGACGCCCGGCCGGTCGGTATGAGGCCATAGCGGGGTGGCCGGCACGGGGTTACCCGCGCGGCCTGTGTCCAATTGACTGCCCCAAGGTGCTTCCCGCCAGACCGCCAGGAGTCCTGCCATGACCGTATTGCCGGTAGAGCCCGGAGTCGACAAGCGCTTCCTGGCCGAATTCGTGCGGCGGGCGGGACTGCTGGGCATTGATGTCGCCACCGTCTGCCGCAACCACGGGCTGGACCACCCGCTGGAGCTGCCGGGGGAGCGGGCGCCGCTGGCGCTGGTGTCCCGCCTGTACGAGGCGGTGGAGCGCGAGCTGCAGACGCCGGAATTCATCTACTTCATCGTGTCGTCCTGGTCGGTAAACAGCCATGCCCTGACCCAGCTGGCGCAATGCTGCCGCACGGTGGGCGAGGCCATGCGCCTGATCTGCCGCTATTCCGCCGTGGCGTCGGATGTTTGCACCGCGAGGCTGCTGGAGTCAGGCGCGGGCTACCGCCTGCGGGTGGAGCCGAACCGGCAGGTCTATGTGTCGCCCATCCAGATCGAGGCGGTGCTGTTCGCCACGGTACGGCAGATCCAGCTGCGGACCCCGGCGGCGTCCGGTCTCACCGTCCATTTCACCCATGCCCCGCGCTTCGAGGAGGACCGTTACGCCCGTTATTTCGGTTGCCGGGTGCTGTTCAACCAGGCGGCTGACGAACTGGCTTTCGGCCCGGCGGTGCATGACCTGCCGCTGGAAGGGGCGGATGCGGCGCGCGCCGACTATTACGCGGGCATCCTCAAGCGCTATGAAAGCCTGCTGCTGGCGCAGGGGGGCTTACCGCAACGCGTGCAGAAACTGTTCATCCAGCGTATGGCTTTCGGCGAGCCCGACCAGGCCGAGATTGCCGCTTGCCTGAACCTGAGCACCCGCAGCCTACACCGGCAGTTGCAGCAGCAGGGTACCGGCTTCCGGGATCTGGCCGAGGCGGCGCGGCTGGCGGTGGCGCAACGGGAGCTGGCGTCCGGCAACAGCCCCATGCAGGAAATCGCCCTGCTGCTGGGCTACAGCGACCGCCGCGCCTTTTACCGGGCATTCCGGCGCTGGACCGGGGTGACGCCCTCGTACTGGCGGGAGACACGTGGCCTGCCGGCCTTGGGCGACGGATTGGCGCATCCGGCATGACATTGGCGACCGGTGCATGCCGGATCCGGGTTTAATCAAGGCTCCCTTACCATCACCATCCGGTCCGGAGCCTTGCATGTCCCCGCAACACCATCTCAAGATCGCGATCCTGCTGCTTGCCGGATCCGTCAGTCTCGAAGTCACCTTCCTGGCCGGGCTTTTCCCGGTCAATGACCTGTTCTACCACGGCCTGCATCTGGCGTTGATGGGGGCTCTGATCGCCTCGCAAGGGCGGGTATTCCTCACCGCCGGCCTTGACGATCCCCGGCGTTTTCCCGCCCTGGCCTTTGCGGTCGGGGCAGCTTTCACCGCCGTGGGGGACTTTGTCAACGGCGCGCTCAGCAGCGTGCAGCCGGTTTCGCTGAAACTGAGTTGGGCCATGCTGCTGTTCGGCATCGGCTACAGCCTGTACTGCCTGGCGTTCTGGCATGTCCGGCGGCGGCAGGCGGCTGACGGCTTTCCCTGGGTGGCGGCGGTGCTGGCGGTGCTGGTCGTCAACGTCGTGTCCTGGCTGCAGCATGTCGAGCCCTTGCTGCGGGGAATGGACCTGCTCTATTACGGCTCCTGCCTGTTCAATGCCACGATCTATGTGGCCTTGCCGGTGCTGGCTTTCGCGTTCTGCCGGGGTACGGCTTACCGCCCCGGCGGCCTGCTGGTGTTGTGCGGGGCGCTGCTGATCCCGTTTTCCGACCTGATCCTGTTTGCCACCTGGATGCCCGGAAATCCGGCCGTTCCGGCTTTCCCGCTTTATGCCTTCAACTGGATCCTCTATTTCAGCGGGCAGGTCCTGGTTTCCCTGTTCCCCTCGCTGGTGGACTAGCCGCGCGCGTCGCGGCGGACCGCGCTCGGCGTCAGGCCGGTGGCACGGCGGAAGGCGCGGGTAAAGGCGGCGGCATCCCGGAAACCGGCCGTTTCGGCAATGGCGGCGATACTGCGGTCCGTTTCCCGCAACAGCCAGTCGGCATGTTCCACACCCACTTCCGCGCGCAGTCGCGGCAGGGTGCTGCCTTCTTCGCCCAGTCGGCGGCTGAGGGTGCGGGGTGACAGCGCCAGCCGGTCGGCAATGGCGGCGGCATCCAGGAGGAGATGGCCGCGCAGCGCCTCCCGCAGCAGGCGTCGCACCGCCTCGGTGGTCGGGCGGCGGTCGGCTCGGGCCCGTTTCTGCTGCTCCAGCGTATCCCGCATCAACTGGTGCGAGGTGGGACTGGCGGTCAGCAGCGTGAGGGCCAGATCCTGCCGCGCCAGCACAATCCGGTTCACCGGGCAATGGAAACGGAAATGCACGCCGAAGGCTGCGTCATAGGCCTGCGGTTCGCCCAGCGGAGCATGCATGAAATGGATTTCCGGCGTCCGCGTGGCCGTGCCGTTCAGGAAGGGACGGATTTGCAGGAAAGCCGTCAGCACCGTTTCCGTGGTGAAGTCACCGGCTGCGCCCAGCTCGTACAGCCGCTCGAAAACCAGGTGCACCTGATCGCCGTGGTCGTGGCGGCGGATGGCGAAGACCGGCATCAGCAACCCGGCGTAATCCAGTACGTCCTGCAGCGCTTCGCCCAGCGTGGCGGCGGTCAGGGCCAGCATGCCCATCGGCCCGTGCGACGTGACCGGGAAATGCGCCATGAAGGTAGCGATCGGCAAGGCGCCCGGCGGGGAGTGCGCCTGTATCCAGCCATTTGACCGCAGGATCTGGGCGGCATTCAGGGTGAGGCCCGGCTCGACGGGCCGCGGGTAGAGCACGCCGCAATAGGCGTAATAAGCCGCCACATCTAGGGACAGCGCGCGCGCCAGCGTCTCGCCGACATCCAGGTAGTGGACCGGAAAGGCAAGGCCGGGGGGCGGGGGGCGGAGTCCGGTCATACGGGGCGGCGGGCGGCAGGCATGATGCTGAACGCTACAGACGGGGCGGGCGCTTGTCCAGCGCGACCGCCCTACAGCTGCTTCATGAACCCCATCATGTCACCTGCAGCAGCGGAACCACGTTGCGGCACGCTCATGACCGGGGCTTCCGGTGATGTCCTCGTTGCTAGTGAAGCATGATCAGAATTCCCGGGCGGTATGCCGGTGGTTTCGCTATTGATCGCAGTCTGTGGCAATATGCCGGTTTGTCCATTCGCTGTTGTCACAAGTAGATATGCCAACCGTTCGTGCAGCTTACCTCGTGCTGACTGCCGCCGTGCTCGGCCTCAGTGCGTGCGCCACGCCTCCCAGAGGGCTCCACAACCTGACGCAGGAGGTCGATCCGGATAGATCCCGGAATGCCATCCTGATCATGGGTATGCCCTATCATGCATTCCATGTGACCTCCTTGGATGACAGAAATGTCCAGGGAGACCCCCACAAGATGCTGATAACGCCGGGAAAGCATCGATTGATTATCGAGAATTCGACGTCGAAGGTGCTCAAGATTATTGATGCCCAGCCAGGGCACATCTACACGTTGGAAAGGCCAAAAACCGGATTCTCG
>DASUIL010000006.1:0-2514 GCA_036273075.1 Fluviicoccus sp.
TGTTATAAGCCCTCATTTATTTTTTGCCTTATGCGTTGAGCCCCATACCCCAGAACCCGTTCTCTCCGGGAGCGGTCACAGGCAGGACGCACCATTGCTGACTTATACTGGATAACAATCAAAACATCAATCAGTTAAGGCATCCAACTCAACAGACTGTGAAGGAGTTGGCCGCGATTCATCCTCCCGCCCTTCGTACCGACGCATCAGCTCAGGCAACTTCTCGCGCGCTTCCCCTTTCAGGTAGGGCGCTTCGAGACAAATGATCTGAAAAATTCCGCGCCGGAGGTGCTGGCGGGTCAAAGCAACCTCGTCACCGAAGAAGCCGCTACTGGTAACAAAAGAAGCCCAACTGGTCGTGATGATCCAGATATTGACAATCAGCCCCCTCACCTCCTGTTCACCCGCCGTTACAAGGTCGGCCTCGCGCAGGCCTGAATAAACCCGGTAGGCCTGGGCCATGACCTGGCGCGCAAAATCACGGTAAGCGCTGCGCAGGCGCAGGCTCTCTTCCAGCAAATGCCCCAGATCGCGGTGCAGAAAGCGATATTCCCAGAGCTGGTTGAAAATGGCCTCCAGATAACCCATCTTGTCTTCATAGGTCATCAACCGGTCTGTGGGCACGGACAGCGAACCCAACATGCTGACCTGGTATTGCTGGAACAGGGCGTAAATGATGTCTTCCTTGCTGCGGAAATGGTAATAAAGGTTACCGGGACTGATGTTCAGCGCCGCCGCGATGTGGTTTGTCGTGACATTGCGCTCTCCGTCATCATTAAAGAGTTCCAGGCTTTTCAGCAGAATCCGGTCTTTTGTTTTCAATTTGAACTCCTCGCCCCGCCGTTCGGCGGATTTTTTGCGCTTTCATTTGACACATTAGAGCAAATACTCTAAAACAACAACAGTTTTCCATACAGCAGACTTACCTGCACTGACTGCCGAGGCCGAATCATGACCGCTAGCGTCTCCCCCCTCCATACCGATCACCCTGAAGTTGTTTCGATGCTGCGGGTTTTCGACACCCAGCGGACATCATTCCGCCTGCGCCCCGCCACTTCCGCCAGCGAACGCCTGGCGATGCTGGACAACCTGCGCGGCGTGCTGGTCAAATATCAAGATGAACTGTGCCGGGCGATCGCCGCCGATTTCGGCCACCGCTCTCATCACGAAACCAAGTTCGCGGAAATCCTGACCTCGCTGGAAAACATCAAGTACTACAGCAAGAACCTCCGCAAGTGGATGGAACCGGAAAAGCGCCACGTTCCGGCGACCCACCAGCCGGCCAAGGCCTGGGTACAATACCAGCCACTGGGCGTGGTCGGGATCATCACCCCCTGGAATTATCCGGTGCTGCTGGCCGTCAGTCCGCTGATCTGCGCCTTGGCTGCCGGTAATCGCGCCATGCTGAAGATGTCCAGCTTCACTCCGAAGACCGGTGAAGTGCTGAAGCGCGCCCTTTCCGAGGCTTTCAGCGAAGATCAGGTGGCCGTCATCACCGGCGGCGGCGTGGTTTCCGACGCCTTCAGCCGCCTGCCGTTCAACCAGATCACCTTCACAGGCTCCACCAACGTTGGTCGCACCGTGATGGCCGCCGCCGCCGAAAACCTGACGCCGGTAGTGCTGGAACTGGGCGGCAAGTCCCCCTGCATCATCCACGAGTCTTACCCGATGGCCGACGCCGCCCAGCGCATCGCCTTCGGCAAGACCTGGAACGCCGGACAAACCTGCGTGGCCCCGGACTATGTGTTCATCCCGCGCGGCAAGACCGCCGAGTTTGTCGCCGCCATGCGCAAGGCTGTCACCGCGATGTACAGCAGCCTGGTCAACAACCCGGACTACACCAGCATCATCAATGACAAGCAGTACAAGCGTGTGACTTCCTATATTGAAGACGCGAAGGCCCAGGGCGCGGAAATCTACGAGATCAACCCGGCCGGTGAGTCCTTTGCCGGCACCCGCAAGCTGCCGGTCATGCTGGTCGGGAATGTCCGTCCGGACATGCTGATTGCCCAGAACGAAATCTTCGGCCCGGTGCTGATGATGATGGAGTATGACCGCCTGGAAGATGCCATCCATTATATCAGCGAGCGCCCCCATCCCCTCGCTTACTACTACTTCGATTACGACGAGAAGCGCGCCGACTTTGTCCTGCGCAACTCCCATTCCGGCGGCTTCTCGGTCAACGATGTGATTTCACATGTCGCCATCGAAGACCTGCCCTTTGGCGGCGTGGGTCACTCCGGCATGGGCAAGTACCATGGCAAGGAAGGTTTCGCCTCCTTCTCCAACGCCCGCTCCGTGCTGGTCAAGCCGAAATTCTGGACATTGCGTTTCCTGGGCGCCCCCTTCAACAAGCCGACGCACAAAATCATTGAAAAAGTGCTTCTGAAATAACAGAGCACTTGCTGTCAGGGGGCCATTTTGGTATAAATGCGCCCCTTGCTGTCTGCCGCTCATGGCGGCGGTTCTGATTGCATTGCGGAGTTTCCTAATGTCTAAAGTTTGCCAAGTTAC
>DASUIL010000007.1:0-2083 GCA_036273075.1 Fluviicoccus sp.
GCAGAGCACCACGGTGTTGTCCAGCTCGCCGGCGCTCTGGTTGAACTTGCGCACCGAGGTGGCGCAGGTACCGGTGTCGATGCTGGGGAAGATGTTGAGGATGACGCGCTTGCCCGCGAAATCGGCCTTGCGCAGTTCGCCGAGGTCGGCGCCGGTGACGCTGAAATCCGGAGCGGCGCTGCCGACGGCGGGCAGGGTTCCGACGGTTTCAAAGGGGTTGCCTTGCAGGGTGACGGTGGCCATGGGTGGAGTCCTTTTTCGGGTTTGAGGGTGGCGGGATAGTGCGGCGGGGCGGGGGAAAGATCAACGGAGGGGGAGTGTGGGTATTCAGCGATCCTCCAGCACCAATTCATAACTGGTGCTCCGCCCGCCCGCTGCCGACTTGCGCAGCACTCCCCGCGTCACCAGATCGGTCATGTCCCGCAATGCCGAATCCGGCGAGCATTTCGCCAACGCGGCCCATTTCCCCGTTGTCAGCTTCCCCTCGAAGCCGTCCAGCAGACGGTTCAGCAATTTCACCTGCCGCTCGTTCAGCGGCATGCCCGCCAGCCGTTGCCAGAAGCGCGCCTTCGCCAGCACCGCATCCAGCTGGCGGTGCGCGGCTTCCACCGCCAGCCGCAGCGCGTCCAGAAACCAGACCAGCCAGGCCGTGACCTCCATCGACCCCTTTTGCGTGCGTTCCAGAATGGTGTAATAGCCTTTACGCTCCCGCTGGATTTGCGCCGACAGGCTGTAAAAGCGCTGCGGACTGTGATCGGCGCGCGCCAGCAACAGATCGCCGATGGCCCGCGCCAGTCGGCCGTTGCCATCGTCAAAGGGGTGCAGGGTGACAAACCAGAGATGCCCCAGCCCGGCCTTGATCAGCGCCGGTTCACCGCTGTCGGCGTTCACCCAGTCCAGAAACCGCGCCATCTCGCCGGGCAGGCGTTCGGCGGGCGGGGCTTCAAAATGTACCCGTTGCCGACCCACGGGACCGGAGACAACCTGCATCGGCCCTTCCGCATCATCGCGCCATGCCCCGGTACGGATGGGGGAAAATCCGGAATAGCCGGTGGGGAAGAGGGCGGCGTGCCAGCCGGACAGCCGGGCTTCGGTCAGCGTCGCGTCGGCCCGCGCGGTGGCGTCCAGCACCAGTTCCACCACACCTTCCACATGCCGGTCCACCGGCGCCAGCGCGCCGATATCCACACCCAGCCGCCGCGCCAGCGAGGATCGCACCGAGTCGGCGTTCAGGTGTTCGCCTTCAATCGCGCTGGTTTTGAGAACATCGTCGGTGAGGGTGTTAAGGCTGGCGAGGTCGCGCAGGGAGAAGCCAAGGTCGGCCAGGCGGCCAAGCAGCAGGCCTTGGGCGTGGCTGACCGCGGCGAGGGGCGAGGCCAGCACCGTCAGGTCGTATCGCCACCGGGGCCAGTCGTCGGCCTGCCAGATGTAGGGGTAATGTCCGCTGTTCATGCGGGGATTATGGCGGTTATTCGCCGCCAGGGGCAAGTTAATGCCGCGATTTTTGCGGTGATTGGGCGGGTGGATTCCCTGACCCGCTGGCGTAAGATGAAGCTCGTACCCAACTCATGAAACACATCGCATCCGCCATGACCCTTCCGAAACCCGTCGCTCTGCCGGTGATTGATCCCGACCACTGCACCGGTTGCGGCCGCTGCGTGGCGGCCTGTCCGCCGCATGTGCTGTGGCTGGAGGCGGAGCGGCCGAACGGGTGGGGGAAGAAGCGGGCGGTGCTGCATGATGCCGACGGCTGCACCGGGTGCGCGAAGTGTTATGCGGTGTGTCCGTTTGAGGCGATTGCGATGGTGAAGGGGCCATCGCTTTGAAGACAGTCAGCGCTATTTCTGGCCTTCAAGGGTTCCTTAAACGTGCTCCGTCTCGGATTTCCGCCGTTGTAAATTATATTGATGTTGCGCCAACTTGCGGCTGTCTGTACTCAAGTATTAGCAATTCCAAACGGCGGAGTATATCAATAGCCTCCTTGTCATACATTTCCATTCGGCGGGGAAAATTACTCATTGCCCCGTTGTGCAATCTGTATGCTTCACGGCTTCGCAAAATGTCGTTAATCGCTTCGCTATGC
>DASUIL010000008.1:0-6631 GCA_036273075.1 Fluviicoccus sp.
CGGGCTGGTACTACTGCCGGAAACCGCCTTTACCGGCTATGTTTCTCCGCAAGGGGATTTCGACCTCAGCGGCTTCGCCGAAGCCCTCGACGGGTTCACCGCCCGCGCCTGCGCCAATATCGCCCGCCGCTACAACACCGCGCTGGCCGTACCGCTGATCGAACGCGACGGGCCGCGCTGCTACAACAGCCTGCTGCTGTTCAACCGCGACGGCGAACGCATCGGCCACTGGCGCAAGCGCCACCCGTGGATGCCGGAAACCTGGGCCACGCCCGGCAACCTCGGAACGCCGGTGGTGGAACTGGACGGG
The DNA here is from genome assembly GCA_036273075.1 of Fluviicoccus sp. GTDB lineage: Bacteria > Pseudomonadota > Gammaproteobacteria > Pseudomonadales > Moraxellaceae > Fluviicoccus. Next base: position 311 of record DASUIL010000008.1, read on the forward strand.
GTGCGTATCTGTGGCGGCATCTGCTTCGACCTCCACTTCATCGCCACCGATGCCCCGGACGCCCTGCACAGTGCCGACCTGTTCCTCTTTCCCTCGGCCTGGGTGGAAGACGAAGACTCCCGGCCCGAACGCCTGGCCGCACTGGCCGCCGAATTCAACATCGCCGTGGCCAACGCCAACTGGGGCGCCGGACATCCGCGCCTGCCCGGCCAGGGCCATTCGCAGATTTATGCGGCTGGCGGCCCACTCCTGGCCGCCACCCCGCCGCAAAGCGCCGCCGCCTGGTGCCAGGCCACGCTCACCTTTCCTCCCCGTTCCGGAGACACGCCATGACCGTGCAACAAGACCGCGCCGCCCTCTTCCTCGCCCAGACCCACGAGGTCGAAAACGTCGGCAGCGAATTCCAGGACGTGAACCTCTACACCACCGACCTTGCCTTGCAGGAAGCCGTGACCCGCGAGGGCGGCGGCTGGGCGGACGCAGAACTGACGCAGTTCGGCGCACTGACCGGCTCGGCGGAATATCTGGAGCTGGGGCATCTCGCCAACAAGTTCGGCCCGGAGTTCGACCCGCAGGATCGCTTCGGCAACCGCGTCGATCTCGCCAAATACCATCCCAGCTATCACCAGCTGATGAAGTCCGCCATCGAACACGGCATCCACGCCGCGCCATGGAGTGATCCCAAGCCCGGCGCGCATGTCGCCCGCGCCGCCCATTTCTACCTGCAATCGCAGGTCGAAGCCGGACACGGTTGCCCGATCACCATGACCTTCGCCGCCATCCCGGCGCTGCGCCTGCAACCCGACCTCGCCGCCGTGTGGGAACCGAAGATCACCAGCCGCGTCTACGACCCGCGCAACATCCCGATGGAACAGAAACAGGGCGTCACCCTCGGCATGGGCATGACCGAGAAGCAGGGCGGCTCCGACGTGCGCAGCAACACCACCCGCGCCTATGCGGTGGGACAAGGCGGCCCCGGTCAGGCCTATGAACTGGTCGGCCACAAATTCTTCCTCTCCGCGCCGATGTGCGACGCCTTCCTGGTGCTGGCGCAGGCGCCGGGCGGCCTCAGCTGCTTCCTCGTTCCCCGCTGGCGGCCCGACGGCAGCAAGAACCCGCTGCAGGTGCTGCGCCTGAAAAAGAAGATGGGCAATGTCTCCAATGCCTCCAGCGAAGTCGAATTCCGCGGCGCGCTGGGCTGGCTGATCGGGCAGGAAGGACGCGGCGTGCGCAACATTATCGAGATGGTGGCGATGACCCGTTTCGACTGCATGATCGGCTCCAGCGCCGGCATGCGCATGGCGACGACGCTGGCCTTGCACCACTGCGGCCAGCGCGCCGCCTTCGGCAAGGTGCTGGACCAGCAACCGCTGATGCAGAACGTGCTGGCCGACCTGGCGCTGGAAAGCGAAGCCGCCGTGACGCTGACGATGCGCATGGCGCATGCCATGGATCACCGCGCCACCGACGAACATGAAGAACTGATGGTGCGCATCGCCACCGCCGTCGGCAAATACTGGATCTGCAAGCGCACGCCCAACCACGCCTACGAGGCCATGGAATGCATCGGCGGCAGCGGCGTGATGGAAGACAGCCCCTACCCGCGCCTGTACCGCGAAGCCCCGATCAACGCCATCTGGGAAGGCAGCGGCAACGTGCAGTGCCTGGACGTGCTGCGCGCCATGCAGAAGACGCCGGAAGTGGTGACGGCTTTCTTCACTGAACTGAAGAAGGCGAAAGGCGGTAATGCGTTGCTGGACGGGTATGTGAAGGCGCTGCAGCAGGAATTTTCAGATATGACGGATATGGAATTCCGGGCGCGCAGCGTGGTGGACCGCATGGCGCTGGCGCTGCAGGCCTCGCTGCTGGTGCGCCACGCCCCGACCATGGTCAGCGACGCGTTCTGCGCCGGACGCTTGGCGGCGGTGGGGCAGCACAATTACGGCACGCTGCCGAAGGGGGTGGATGCGGCGGGGATTATCCGGAGGGCGCGGGGTTGAAGAGTCCCCTCCCCACCTGTGGGGGAGGGAGAACGACACCTGTCCCCAAATCACCAATTCTTGTCCTGAATTCACCTGTTACCGGACGCTTGTCACGTTTATGTTCAGTCTCGCCATTGATAAATGACAAGGTTGAAACATGACGCATGCCCTGAGACACCTTGAGAAGGCGCTGGTCCACGACGTGGCCCCCGCCTACACCGCCAAAGCCAGGAAGGCCCATCCGGAAGCCGTCCGCAGCTGGCGGCCGAAGGGTCAGGTCTGGCCGCTGCTGCGCGAGCTGCAGGGCCGCGTCATCGGCCTGCGCAAGTGCCGCATGGACGTCGACGGCGCCAGCATGGTCTGGCTGGAAGGCGGCAACCCGCACGGCCAGCCGGTGGTGCTGCTGCACGGTTTCGCCTCCAGCAAGGAAAACTGGCTGCTGCTGCTGCCCTTCCTCTCCAAGCGCTACCACCTGCTGGTGCCCGACCTGCCGGGCTGGGGTGAAAGCCATTTCCGCCACGAGAAATTCTACGGCCTCGACCATCAGGCCGACCGCATCGCCGAATGGGCGAAACAGATTTTGCCGGGCAAGGCGCACTTCGTCGGCAGCTCGATGGGCGGCGGCATCGCCGGCCTGGTCGCGGCCCGTCATCCCGAGGGGGTGGCCAGCCTGACGCTGATGAACGCCGCCGGTGTGCGCGGTCAGGGTTCCACGCCCTTCGAGCGCGGCCTGCTGATGGGCGAGAACGCGCTGGCCCCTAACACCTATCCGGAAGTGGTGAAGCTGTTCACCACGGTGCTGGAACGCAACAAGACGGCGCTGTCGCTGGTGCTGGCCTCGACCATGGGTCAGGAGATGGTGTCGCGCCGTCATGTCAACCGCCACCTGTTCCACCACATGATCGCGCACTCGCTGCAATGCGAGCGGCCGGGCGTGTCCGCCGTGACCGTGCCGACGCTGATTTTGTGGGGCGAGGAAGACCAGGTGCTGCATCACAGCTGTGTGGAAAGCTTCAAGCAGCTGATCCCGCACGCGCAGGTGCGCAAGCTGAAGGGCGTGGGGCATCTGCCGATGGTGGATGTGCCGGGCGTGACGGCGAAGACCTTGAACAGGTTCTGGCACGGGGTTTGATGATCAGGGAGCCGGCAGCTCCCGCCACGTCAGCCACAGCCTTAAATCCAGCTCCAGCTGTCCGTAGCCCGGTTGCATGTGCTCGCACAGCTGGTAGAAGGCCTTGTTGTGGTCCTTCTCCTTCAGGTGCGCCAGTTCGTGCACCACGATCATCCGCAGGAATTCCGGCGCGGCATCGCGGAACAGCCCGGCAATGCGGATTTCCTTGCTCGCCTTCAGCTTGCCGCCATGCGGCCGTGACAGCGCCGTGTGCAGTCCCAGCGCATTCCTGATCACATCCAGTTTGCTGTCATAAAGCACCTTGTCGATGCGCGGCGCATTGCGCAGGTGCTGCTGCCGCAGCTCGTCCACATACCCGTACAAGGCCTTGTCAGTCTGCACGTCATGCCGGGCCGGGTACTTGCGCGACAGGTAGTCGCCCAGCTGCCGGGCTTCGATGAGTCCGCGGACCTGCGCCAGCAGGGGTTCGGGATAGCCGCGCAGGTATTTCAGGTTGGTCATGGCTTAGTAGGGCTGCTGGCCGATGTAGTTGCCGGGCGGGTTGTACTGGCAAACGAAATAATCGGTGCCGCCGCCGCTGGCCAGCCCGCAGCCGACCTGGGTGCTGTTGCGCCAGATGATCTGGGTGTAATGCCCCACCACGCCGCCGTTGCGGGAATTGCTGCTGGTGCCGTATTCGAAATTGGCCTTCTCGTCACCCCAGGAGGTCACCATGTCATCCAGGCTGAAGGCGTTGGCCGTGCCTGCCCAGATATTTTCTCCATAACGGGTGCTGGAGTGATGGAAGCTGCGGGTGGACGCCAGCTGGTCCGCCCAGGCCTGGGCGCTGGCGGCGACTTCGGCCGACCAGGCCAGCGGCGGCACCGAGACTTCGGCGCGATATTTGTTGTGGGCGGCGACAATGGTGTCGGGGTCGAGGGTGGCGGCGAACGCCGGGGCGGCCAGCAGCAGCGCGGCGGCCAGCGCCGGAAGACGGTAAGGCATGGGAAAACTCCGTTTCAGGGGAAAACAGGCTTTACGTTAACACCGCCGCCGGGCAACGTCACCCCGACCGGCGTCGGGTTCAGGCCGACGCCCCCTTCACCATCGCCTTCACCAGAAAGCCCAGCTCGTCCACCAATTCCCGGCGCGACACCCCCAGTGACCCGTCCAGCCACGCAATCTGCAACTCGTGCATGGCGCCGACAATGCCCACCGCCAGCACCCGGTAGTTGCGCGGCGGCAACTTTCCGGCGGCGGCCAGCGACCCCAGATAGGCCTCGATCAGCGAGGCGAAACCATTGATGACCTGATTGCGCGCCGCTTCCGCGCGCGCGCTGACGCCGAGGATTTCCTGGGTGGTGATGCGCGCCCGGCGCGGATCGTCCAGATGCGCGGCCAGAAAGGTGTCCAGCGCCGCCTCGAAACGGCGTTCGGCGGGAATGTCCGGATCGAGCATCACCGCCACCACCCGGTTGCGGGTATCGGCCAGGATGTCTTCAAACAGCGCGATCAGCAGCGCCTCGCGGTCGCGGAAATGCTCGTAGAAGTGCCGCGTCGTCACCTTGGCGTGGCTGCACAGCTTTTCCACGGTCGTCGGCAGGTAGCCGTCGGTGCCGAACAGTTCCAGGCCGGTCTCCATCAGCCGCTGCCTGCGCTCCGCCGACAATTCCGCCGCCGAGCGGCCGCCATAGCCGCGCCGTGCGGTCTTCTTGACCCCGGTCATGGACGATTCCGCCGAATTCTCCATCTTGCCCCCTTGAATCAGGAAAGGATTCTTGTCTAAAATGATTCTCGCCGAAATCCTGACCAAAATAAAGCGGCAAATTCACCAAGCACGAGGGTTCCCCATGTCACGCCAAAGCATCTTCATCACCGGCGCCGCCGCCGGTATCGGCCAGGCCACCGCCCGGCTGTTCGCCGCCAACGGCTGGTTCGTCGGCCTGTATGATGTGGACGAGGCCGGGGTGCGCGCCCTGTCCCGCGAGCTGGGCGAGGACTTCACCTGCGCCGGCAAGCTGGACGTGACCGACCCCGACGGCTGGGAAAACGCGCTGGCCGAATTCGCCGCCCGCGCCGGGCGGCTGGACGTGCTGCTGAACAATGCCGGGATTCTCGCTTCGGGGCCGCTGGAAAGCATTCCGCTGGCGCGGCAGCACCTGCTGATCGACGTCAATATCAAGGGCGTGCTCAACGGCTGCTACCTGTCGCTGCCCTACCTGCGGCGCACGCCGCGTTCGCGGGTGATCAACCTGTGCTCGGCCTCGGCGCTGTACGGCCAGCCGTCGCTGGCGGTCTATTCCGCCACCAAGTTCGCTGTGCGCGGCCTCACCGAGGCGCTGGACCTGGAATGGTCGGAATACGCCATCCGCGTCATGGACGTGCTGCCGCTGTTCGTCGCCACCGACATGGTCACCAACATGAACGCCAACAGCTTCCGCAAGATGGGCGCGAAACTGACCGCGCAGGACGTGGCCGACACCATCCTCAAGGCCGCCCGCTACGACAGCAAGATTCCCAAGGTGCACTGGACCGTCGGTTTCCAGACCCGTGCCTTCTACAGCCTGTCCGGCGCCGCGCCGGACCTGATCACCCGTTTTATCAACAGCCGTATTACCGGCTCGCACTGATTCCCGGAGAATCCCATGATCGCCACCCTGCCCGCCGGCATGCAGTACATTGACGACTTCACCCACGCCCGCCACCATGCCCGTCCGCAAGACCGGCTGGCGGCGGTGCGCAAGGCCGCCGAAGGTTTCCGCGAACGTTTCCTGGACGAGCCGGAAGTGCTGTTCTACAAGAGCATCAACCTGATCCGCGTGCCTTACCCCACCTGGTACGGCTTCAGCGGCGTCTACGCGCAAAGCGCTTACCGCTTCCCGTTCATCCACATCCTCAACCGCCTGTTCGTGGTGCAGTACCGCGACCTGGCCGGTGACGTGAAGACGCTGCTGTTCTCGCCGTCCGACATCGAGGGCAACCGCGAGACGCCGTTCTTCAAGCGCCTGACCTCCACCATCAAGCTGCCGCGCAAGGCGCAGGACGTGATGGCCCCGACCTTCAACAATGTCGAAAGCGCGCTGGCCTCGGCCGGTATCCGTCCGGAACAGGTGGACTACATCAGCTACGACCACCTGCACACCCAGGATATCCGCCGCTGGCTGGGCACGGCGTTCCAGCCGGGCTTCTTCCCCAACGCCAGGCTGCTGGTGCATCGTCAGGAATGGA
>DASUIL010000009.1:0-13213 GCA_036273075.1 Fluviicoccus sp.
ACGAAATCCAGCCAGTCTTCACGAACGAATTTACCGGCGAGCTTCTTGGCGATGGGGTTGAAAGTGGTCATGGTCAGGCTCCTGTGTGCCTTGGTGAACGTCTGTACACTCATAATAGCGGTTTCTTGATTTGAGTCAACACGTGTTCACTAAATTTTTTCGCCATTCGTCGCCTTCACCTACGCGCGGCGCGCGTGCGAATTTCAATACGTTGATTATTAACATATTTATCAAAAACACCTTAAGCATTCCGGCGTACAGTCACGTGTACAACGGTGACCATCTGTCGGCTGACTGCACCGTTCACCCTCTCCGCTTCCCCAAAATCCGACTTTTTTGCTAGGATATGGTGAACAATTGTTAGCTCATTTGACGACCATGACCGCTCGTGACGAACGCAAGCAGCAAACCCGGCAATCACTGCTGGAAGCCACCCTGAAACTGATGAAGGAAGGGCGCGGCTTTGTCAGCATCAGCCTGCGCGAAGTGACCCGCGAGGCCGGGGTGGTGCCCACAGCCTTCTACCGCCATTTCCGCGACATGGACGAACTGGGGCTGGCGCTGGTGGACGACGTCTCGCTGAGCCTGCGCAAGATGCTGCGCGATGAGCGGGTGAAGGCGAAGGGCGCGGGGCATATCGCCCTGCAAAGCTCGGTAATGATGTTCCTGCTGTATGTGCGGCAGGAGGCGCAAAGCTTTGAATTCCTGGTGCGCGAGCGCATGGGCGGCTCGATCAAGGTGCGCGAGGCGATCCAGCGCGAGGTGCGGCATTTCGTCACCGACCTGGCCAACGATTTCCGCATGTTCCCGGAGATGCAGAACCTGCCCAGCGACGACCTGGAAATGATTGCCGACCTAGTGATCAACACCGCCATCAACTGGTGCGGCGAGATCCTGGCGCTGACCTCGGACCAGGTGCGGCTGCAATACGAGCTGAGCATGCGCGCCGTGAAGCAGTTGCGGCTGATTTTTGTCGGGGCCAGCCACTGGAAGGTGGAACAAGGGGCGGCGGAGAAGACGGCGGCGGCCGTATAATGAAAGCTGACTCCCTGATTGCCGGATGCGATTCATGACTCACGTCACCCGTCTTTGCTGCGCCCTGCTGGCCCTTATCCTGTCACCGGCGGTGATTGCCGGTCCGGCGGTTTCCCCGAAAGTGAAAGCCCTGATGGCCAACACCGTCGGCCCCGCCTCGGAAGCAGTGTTCGCGGTGGCGCGCCGGGCGCCGCCCGATGACCTGACTTGGCATGTCGTGGAGAAAAGCGCCCAGACCTTGACGGAAGCGGGTAAGAAGCTGAAAAAGCTGACGCCGCGCGATGCGGTGTGGCGGCGGCAGGCCGACCTGCTGGTTGAAAACGCCTCGGTGGCCGCAGCGGCGGCCAAGGCCCGCGACATCAATGGGCTGAACGCCGCCAGCGAGGCGGTGTTCAATACCTGTGCAGGGTGTCACCAGACGCATCCGGTAAACCCCTGACGGTCAACCCGCCAGCGAATTCACCGCCGACGCTGGATCGATCAGGATCTTGGCGTGCCCCCCGGCCTGCCCCAGCGCCGTGAACGCGGCATCCACCCCGCCCAGCCCGACGGTGGCGGTCACCAGCGGCGAGGCATCCACCTCGCCTTCGGCCAGCATGTGCAGCGCCTGCCGGAATTCCAGCGGCGTGTAGCCCAGCGCGAAGCGGATATCCAGCTCCTTGTTGATGCCGACGGCAGGCTCGATGGTATCCGGCTGCATGCAGACCCCGACCACCACCACGCGGGTGAACATCGGCGCGCCGTCGATGATGGATTGCAGGATGCCCGGCGCGCCCACGCACTCGAACACCACCGGATGCTTGCGGCCAACGATGCGCTCGCCCGCCGCCCACAACGGCCACCACGGCACCGGCAGCAGGTCCAGTTTCTCCTTGGTGCCGACCGCCAGTTCGAACAGGTCCTGCGCGTCGTGGATGAAGCCGGACTTGCGGCGGCTGGTGAACGGGGACTCCTTGGAGGGGTCGATGATGCGCGTAGCGCCGCAGCGCTCGGCCATGGCGCGGCGCACCGGGGAAAAGTCACTGGCGACAATCTCGCGCACGCCGCGCGCCTTCAACAAACAGATAATGGCCAGACCGACCGGGCCGCAGCCGATGACAATGGCGACATCGCTGCTTTTCACTTCCCCGCGCAACACGGCGTGCCAGGCCACCGCCAGCGGTTCGGTCAGGGCGGCGTCCACCGGCGACAGGCCGTTGGGAATGGCCATCGCCAGCGAGGCCTCCACCAGCGTGCGTTCGGCATACGCGCCGGGGGTGAAGGCCGACAGGCCGACCAGGTCGATTTCCTTGCCGCGCCGCAGCATCGGCACCGCCACGATCGGCGTGCCGGGTTTCAGCGAGGTGCGGGTGCGCGGGCCGGTGTCCAGCACCTCGGCGCTGAATTCATGGCCGAAGACGACTTCCTGCGACGAGCTTTGCAGCGCGGTGTAGCCGCTGCGCACCATCAGCTTGCCCCAGTGGTCGCAGTGCTGGCGCACGTGCAGGTCGCTGCCGCAAATGCCGCAACGGATCACCTTCACCAGCAACTGGCCCTTGGCGGGCACCGGCTCGGGCCGCTCCGCCACCGACAGCACCTTGTCCTTGCACACGACCGCTTTCATGACGCTCTCCGGAATTCAGTTCACCGGATTAAACGTCTTTAACGGCGCACAGCGCAAGGACCGGAATTCACGCCCTGCCTGTCAGCAGGGCTACCCAGCCGTCACCCTGACCACGCTCCGGTCCTGCAAGTCGACCGCCAGCAAGGCCTTGCCGTCCGGCCCCGCCACCAGCCGTTCCACGCAGGCCCCTTCCACCCGGTACGTACGCCCCGGCTGCAGGCGGCCCAGCGCCAGTGTTGTCCGCTGCGGCCCTTCCCCGGCGCGCAGCACCAGCTCCAGCCCGGAGCCGTCGCTGACCGCCCGCGCCACCAGCACCGCCGGATATGCCGCTTCGGTCAGCAGCGGACCCTGCCGCCAAACTTCGGGAATGTTGCCGTTGACCAGGTCGCTCATGCCCTGCTCCCGGCCGAAACGCGCCATGGCATAGATGCCGTTGCCCATCACCGAGATGCCGTGGAAACGGCGCGCACCGCCCTTCCAGGTCACTTCCTTCAGTTCCTCCAACGAGCGCTGGAAGGCCAGCGCCACTTCCTCGTCGCCCATCTCGCGGGCGGTATGCGTGAGCATGGCGCGGGTGAAGGTGTCGCCGCGCGCCAGGTTGTAGTTGCCGAAGTCGATGCGGTCCCACAACTGCCCCTTCAACTGCGGATGCTTGTGGTCGAAGTGGATGTGGCAGTCGCGCACCACATGCCAGGTGTCGCGCGCCAGCTCGGGCATGGCCGGGTTCAGCCAGAAGGCCATGACCGCGTCGTAGGCGATCGAGGTGGGCAGGATGGGAATCTTCGTGTTCTCCACCCGGCCCGCGACAAAGCGGCCGTCGGTGCGCAGCCAGCCGTCGCGGTCATAGACCTCGCGCACCCGCTGCACCAGGTCGCCGGTCATGGCGGTGCCGTGCAGGCGGTCGTGCATGATCAGCGAATTGAAGGCGAAGGTGTTGCACATCGGGTAGATCAGGTGCGGCTCGCAGGGGTACTGCGGACTGTCCGGGCGCAGGCGCATGTTGAACTCGATGGCGCCGGCCAGCCGCCCGAAATCGTATTCGTAACGCTGCCGGTCATTCCAGCACAACGTCAGCGCGCCGGGTTCGCTGAAACGGCGGTCGTCGTTCAGCGTTTCGTACAGGCCGACCATCACCCCGAAATAGGCCGAATACATGACGTTGTTGAGCGCGATCGGGTCCGGGTTCCAGCGGCCGTAACCGACCAGGTTTTCATAGGCCCAGTAGCGCCACACCTTGCGGTCGCACATCTTCAGGATGACGTTGCGCTGCGCTTCCGCCAGATAGCCGGTGAAGGCCGGGGTGCGCGTCAACTGCGACAGCGCCAGCGCGTAGCTGAGGCTGTTGAGCTGGTAGCGCAGCGCCGAGCCGCCCAGCTGCTCGATGTGGTCATAGCCTTCCCACTGGTCCAGCGGTTGCAGCGACAGGTCCAGCAGGTAACGCATGATGCCGAGGTCGTCATCGGAGGCTTCAACCACGGGCGGCAGGGAGGCGATTGTCATCGGCTTGATCTTCCAGTGGCAGGGGTTGCAGGGCGGGTTCGGGCTGGACGGCCCAGGCGGTGAGCAGTCCGGCGGCCAGCGCCAGCAGGCCGCCGCCGTGGAACAGCAGTTGCGGGTCGAGGGCGAGGCGCAGGTGCTGGTGGTCGTGATGCGGATGCGAGCGACCGGCGAGCAACACGTCCTGGCCCTGCATCACGAACAGGTCGAAGAGGTGCATGTCGGCGACGCCCAGCACCACCCAGACCAGGCCGGTGAAATACAGCGTGGCGGCGACGGGATGGGCAATGCCGCTCCCGGAGGCGGCGGGACGGGGCCGCAGCAGCCACAGCGCCGCCGCGCCATAGACCAGCGTGCGCAGCAGCCAGTCACCGCTATCGGCGATGCTGACGATGAAGCCCGCCTGCACCAGCAGGAACACGGCCGCGAGATAGACGCCGAGGCCGATCAGCAGGCCGCCGTCCGGGGTGCGGTAAAGCGGCAGCGGCGAAGGCACCGGCGCGGGAACCGGCAGCGGCAATGGCGCCTGCCCCGGCTCGCCGCGACGGGCGACGGGGGCGAAGAGCACCGGCGGCGGCGCCTGGCGGAAGGTCAGGCGCAGCCACAGCCAGCGCAGGAGGGTGATGAACAGGCCAAGGGCGACACAGCAGGCCATGATCCGGCTCCGGGCAGGTGAGGGACGGCAACGGCCGGATCACCCGTCGGAGGCGGCGGCCTGTCTTTAAACAGTGTTGCCGACGCCGGGCGGAATGCAAATGGGAGAGTCGGCCAATCCGTGGCCGTTTGCCACACCTTACTTGAAGGGGTTGAAGGTCTTGCCCAACACGTAGCGCAGCGATTCCGGCACCGGGCGCATGCCGGCGGCGATGGCCTTGTTGACCATGCCCGGCACGCAGACCGGCTTGCCCTTCATCACCGCCTCATAACCTTCCTTCACCACGTCTTCCGGCTGCTGCCACAGGAAATCGGGGAATTTGTTGGTGGTGTCGCGGGTGCCCATCACGTCGTGGAATTCGCTCCAGGTGAAGCCGGGGCACAGCGCGGTGACGTGCACGCCGTGCGGCTTCAGTTCCATGTCCAGCGACTCGGACACGTTCAGCACATAGCTCTTGATGCCGGTGTAGAGCAGGCTTTCACCGGGCGGGGAAAAGGCGGCCAGCGACGACAGGTTGATGATGCGGCCCCAGCCGCGCGCCTTCATGCCCGGCGCGACGCGGTGCGCCAGCTCGGTGACGGCGGTGATCATCAGCTGGATCTCCCCGGCCAGTTCCTGCCAGGGCGCATCGACGAATTTGCTCTTGCCCGACAGTCCGGCGTTGTTGACCAGGAAGTCGACGGTCATGCCAAGTTGCTCCTCGGCATGCTCGATGATGGCCTGCGGCGCGGCAGGGTCGGTGAGGTCGGCGGCGAAAACCTCGCAGCGGATGCCGTGCGCGGCGGACAACTCGGCGGCCAGCGCGCTGAGGCGCTCGGCGCGGCGGGCCACCAGCAGCAGGTCGTAGCCTTCGGCGGCCAGGTGGCGGGCGAAGGTGGCGCCGATGCCGGCGGAAGCGCCGGTAATAAGGGCGGTGCGGTTGGACATGGTCAACTCCTGGGACGGATGGGACAACGGGGATTCAGCGCAGGCCGGGAACTTCCTGCGGCAGGGAAAAGGATCGCGGGCGGCCGATGTCGCCACGATACGGTGCATCGGGCCCAATCAGCAAGAACGGCAGCGGCCGCTGGCGCTGGCGGTCGCTAAACCCCCAGGTGCCGATGCCGAGATAGACGCCCTCCCCGGCGCGACGGATTTCGTCCACCATGTGGATGTCGCCGCACAGCGAGCGGAAGGCGCGGTAGACCAGCGTGTAGGCCGGGCGGCCGTCATAGCGCGACGGGGTGATCAGCGTCTGCATGGGGAAACGCTGCACGATCCGCCCGGCATGACGGAAGCTGTTGTAGCCGCGCCCTTCCGTAGCGCTGACCGGCCGGAAGGCCTTGCACAGCCAGCGGCCGGGCAGCAGCGGGTTATTGATGGCGAGACGGCCGCCGATCTCGTCCGTCCAGGACGGCTGCCGCAGCAGCTCGGCGGCGAATTCCCCGTGCATCTCGGCCACGGACGGCGCGGACAGGGTCTGGAAAACCGCCAGCAGCTCGGCGGTGGTCATGCGGCGCAGGCTATCCGGGGTGAAAGAGGTCAGCATGGGCGGGATTCCGTATATCTTGATTGCCATTCAAGATTGAAAGACTAGCACATCTTGAATACAATTCAAGAACCATCCATCCCTTTTCCGGAATTTCTTCATGGCCCGCAACAAGCGCGATATCGACCGTCAGTCCAAGCAGGACGAGATCGTGGCCGTGGCCCGGCGATTGTTTCTGCAGGAAGGCTATGAGGCGGCGTCGATGGCGCGGGTGGCGCGTGAGGCCGGTGTGGCCGCGAACACGCTCTACTGGTATTTCGCGGACAAGGACGCGCTGCTGATTGCGGTGCTGAACAGGCTGGTGATGGACGGTGTGGCCGCCCATGCCGGGTTGCAGGCGTTGCCCATGAAGCAACAGTTGATCTGGCTGATCGCGCAATTCGAACAGGCGCACCGGTTGGTCATGACGGTGCATGCGCGGCTGGAAAACTCGCCCGCGCTGCGGGAATGGCACGACAACTTTCACCGGCTGGTGGAAGGACTGGTGGTGGCGCAACTGACGGCGCGGGGGATGACGGCGGAAGAGGCACGGATAACGGCCACCGCCGGCACCTTTGTGGTGGAAGGCCTGCTGTCGCACCCGCAATCGCCCCGGCAGCGTGAGCAGGTGCTGGACTGGCTGGTCCGGCGGGCGCTGGGTGACGGCTCTTAGCCCTTCGCCACCAGCTCCCGCAGCATCGCCAGCACCTGCGCGGTTTCCGGACGCACATGCCGCCAGATGTAGAAGCTTTCCGCCGCCTGCTCCGCCAGCATGCCCAGCCCGTCGCTGACCTGCGCCGCGCCCTGCCCGCGCGCCCAGGCCATGAATGGCAGTTCGCCCTTGCCGTAGGCCATGTCATAGGCGCAGGCCCCGTCGGCCAGGATACCGGCGGGCAGCGGCGGCAGCTCGCCGCTGAGCGAGGCGGAGGAGCCGTTGATGAGGATGTCGACGCTGCCCTGCTCCAGGTCTTCGTAGCGGACCGCCGCGACATCGCCTTCGCCCTTGAACAGCGCCGCCAGCGTTTCCGCCTTCTCCGGCGTGCGGTTGACGATGCGCAGCGAGGCGATGCCCGCCGCCAGCAACGGCCCCATCACCCCGCGCACCGCGCCGCCCGCGCCGATGATCAGCACCCGCTTCCCTGCCAATGTCCAGCCGTGGTTTTGCGTCATATCGCGGACGATACCGATGCCGTCGGTGTTGTCGCCGTAGATGCGATCGTCCTTACCGCGCATCAGGGTGTTGACGGCTCCGGCCTGTTGGGCGCGCTTCGACAGTACGTCGCTGAGGGCGTAGGCCTGTTCCTTGAACGGCAGGGTGACGTTGAGGCCGCGGCCGCCGGTGGCGAAGAAATCGCGGACGAAGGGGGTGAAGGTGTCCAGCGGGCCGAGCAGGGCTTCGTAGCTCAGGTCCTGGCCGGTCTGGTCGGCGAAGGCGCGGTGGATGAGCGGGGAGCGGCTGTGGGCGATGGGGTTGCCGATGACGGCGTAGCGGTCGGTCATGAAGGGGGGATTCGGTTAAGGGGATTTGGGGGAAGACTAGCGCAGTCGGGGCTTGCAGCCAACCTCTGCTTTTACGCCCTCCTGTGGAACAGGGGGGCTGCCCGCAGGGCTGGGGGGTTCTAGTCCGAACACCCCGCCCCTTCACTTGACGACCATCATCCGCCTGCCGCGGGCCTTACTTTTCTCTTGGGAAAAGTAAGCAAAACCGCTTGTCCTGCGCCAAACTCGCGCTCCGCCCGCTCTCCGCTTCACCACCCCGCTTCCCTCTCGCCGCTAACCGGCTTGTGGCTCAAACAGTGGCTTCGGACGAAAGGCAGAAGCGTTCGCTATTTTGCTTCAGGCGGTTTGTGGTTGCGCGCTGACCGCCTTGCCCTTGCCGCTCCACGGGAAGGCGTACTTCACAATGCGTTTGGTGACCTGGCCGAATTGGGTCAGCAGCGAACCCTTGTTGTAACGGATGCCGTAGCGGGCGCAGATGGCCTGCACTTCGGGGGCGATTTCGGCGTAGCGGCAGGCGGGGATGTCCGGGTAGAGGTGGTGTTCGATCTGGTGGCTGAGGTTGCCGCTGAGGATGTGGAACAGCTTGCCGCCGGTGAGGTTGGCGGAGCCGCGAATCTGCCGCCAGTACCAGTGGCCGCGGCTCTCGTTGTCGACGCATTCCTTGGGGAAGACTTCGGCGTCGGTGGTGAAGTGGCCGCAGAAGATGATGGTGAAGGTCCACAGGTTGCGGATGCCGTTGGCAGCCAGGTTGCCAAGCAGCACCGGCAGGAAGAACGGACCTGCGAGCGCGGGGAAGAAGACGTAGTCCTTGAGCAGCTGGCTGCGGATCTTCTTTTGCAGGGGGAACCACTGTTCCTTGAGTTCGGCCCAGGATTTCTTGCCCTTGGCGACGCGGCCCAGTTCCAGGTTCTGGATGGCGACGCCCCACTGGAACAGCAAGGCGAACAGTACGGAGTAGACCGGCTGGAACAGGTACATGGGCTTCCAGCGCTGTTCGGGGAACAGGCGCAGCAGGCCGTAGCCGACGTCGTCGTCCATGCCGCGTACGTTGGTATAGGTGTGATGGCGGAAGTTGTGGGTGTAGCGCCAGTTGTCGCTGGTGCCGACGATGTCCCATTCAAAGGTCTTGCCGTTAAAGGCGGGGTCGCGCATCCAGTCGAACTGGCCGTGCATGACGTTGTGGCCAAGCTCCATGTTGTCGAGGATCTTGGACACGCCCAGCAGCGCCGTGCCAGCCAGCCAGGCCGGGGGGAAAATACCCGCCATCAGCAGGCCGCGCCCGGCCAGGCCGGTGTAGCGCACGGCCTTGTGGATGTTGCGGATGTAGTCGGCGTCGCGCTGGCCGATGTCGGCGAGGACGCGGTCACGCAAGGCGTCGAGTTCGGCGGCCAGGGCGGTGAGCTGGGCTTCGCTGAGGCGGGCATTCAGGGCATATGGCAGGGCGGCGGTCATGGCGGTGTCCGGGTCAAATCAAAAGGGTCAGAGGTCGAGCGTCAGGTCGGTTTGTGGGCGGCTGACGCACAGGCGCACCTGGCTGCCCGCTTCGTCCTGCAATTCGCCGGTGAGGCGGTTGCGGCTGCTGCCGGCCTGCTGCTGGCAACTGCAGGTGTGGCAGATACCCATGCGGCATCCCGATTCCGGGCGGATGCCCTGCGCTTCCAGCCCTTCCAGCAGCGTCTGCGCGGAGGACAGGGTGACGGTGCGGGCGCTGCGCGTCAGGGTGACGGTGACGGCGCGTTCGGTTTCGGTATCCGGGGTTTGCAGCAGGGTGAAGGCTTCGGCGGTGAAGCTTTGCACCCGGCCTTGCAATAGTTGGCGGGCGCTGTCGGCAAAGCTGAAGGGACCGCAGGCCATCACCTGCTGGGTGGCCAGCGTCGGCAGTTGCCTTTCAAGGAATTCGGCGGAGAGACGGCCGCCCAGTTCGCCCGGCATCAAGACCGGTTCGCGGGTAAGGACGGTCAGCAGGCGGAAACGGTGGTCGTTGCGGGCCAGCGCCTGCAACTCGTTCAGGAAACACAGTTCGGCGCGGGTTTGCGCCCAGTAGGCCAGCGTGACGCGCACCGGAGCATCGCCCGCCAGCAGGGCGCGGGTCAGGCTCATCAGCGGGGTGATGCCGCTGCCCGCCGCCAGCAGCAGGTAATCGCCGTCCGGCGCGTCCGGGAGGATCATCTCGCCGAAAGCCTGACCCAATTCCAGAATGTCGCCGGGGCGGGTGTTCCGGCACAGCTGCGTGCTGACCGCCCCGCCCTCCTCCTGACGCACGGTGATGGCCAGACGGCCGTCGGCGCGGGGGATGTCGCTGAGGCTGTAGCTGCGGGTCAGCCGTGCGCCGTTCACTTCAACGGTGACATTGACGTGCTGGCCGGGACGAAAGCCCTGGAACAGGCGGTTCGGTTGCAACAGCAGCGTCACCGTGTCGCGCGCTTCCACCCGGCGCTCCACCACTTCCGCCCGCACCCGCTCCAGCGACAGCAGGGGATTCAGGCGGCCCGCCCAGAATTCCAGCACCGGGGACGGCAGCAGCGGGCTGAGCAGGCGGGCGATGCGGGAGGTGCTTTCGGCAGACATGGCGAATCCGGCAAACAGGGGGAATGCCGGTCATTATACATACAGAAACACATATGTCTATACACTTGTATATTAATTGCCTTGGCCGCGAAACGCGCTTTCGACGCTCCGGGCCGGGCTGTGTATAATCCGTAGGATATTCCTTACTTTATCCGAAGACAGGCCAACATGTCCCAGCCGCTGCCGCCCTCTGACGAACCAGCCGCCGCCCCGGCGGATGCCGCACCCGAAGTCTATACCGGCCCCGGCCGCCGCGCCGTGATTTCCCGCGATGACCTGATCCAGGCGGCGATGAAGCTGGTGGGGCCGAACCGCAGCGTCTCGACGCTCAGCTTGCGCGAAGTGGCGCGCGAGGCCGGGATTGCGCCGAACAGTTTCTACCGTCATTTCCGCGATACTGACGAACTGGCGATCGCGCTGATTGATCTGGCGGGCAGTTCGCTGCGGCAGATCATCGGCGAGGTGCGCCGCCGCGCCAACCGCGAAAGCAGCGTCACCCGGCTGTCGGTGGAGGTCTTCCTGGCGCAACTGACGGCGGACGAGGGTTATCTGTCACTGCTGTTGCGCGAGGGGTCGGTCGGCTCGCCCGCCTTCAAGGAGGCCGTGGAGCGGCAGTTGCATTACTTCGAGGAAGAACTGACCGACGACCTGATCCGCCTGTCGGCGCTGCACGGCAGTTCTCTGTACGAGCCGCGACTGGCGGCCAAGGCCATTACCCGACTGGTGTTCGCGATGGGCGCGTCCGCCATCGACACGCCGAAGGAACGTCATTCGCAGGTGATCGAGCAGACCGCCACGATGGTGCGGATGATATTGGTGGGGGCGGAGACGATGCAGGAAAAAGGCAAGGAGTAACCTGCTTCCGGTTGGCTTCTTGGGGGTGCAACGCTCTTTGGGATGAATTAGGTTCAAGCGAACGGTGTTCTTGCGTTCAAAGGAGTAAGTATCTTGAAG
Source organism: Fluviicoccus sp. (assembly GCA_036273075.1). GTDB lineage: Bacteria > Pseudomonadota > Gammaproteobacteria > Pseudomonadales > Moraxellaceae > Fluviicoccus. The sequence goes on from DASUIL010000009.1 coordinate 11,320, forward strand.
CGTTGCTTCCGAGAACCAATACCCGAGATACTGGATGCTGCGCGTTATTTGGATGCTGCCGTATCAGCCCATCTTGAGGGTGAGCATGAGATTGCTTCAAAGCTTTTTGCTCTCGCTGATAGCCCGAAAGTTAGAGACTGGCTTGAATCAATTTGGGGCAAAGAAAGCCCCTACGTGATTATCAATAAACTTCCACTTATCGAGCCCGCTGTCAAAGTCGAGGCTCGAATGCCAACCGCTTCCCAGATAGCCGACCTGCACAAAAGAGATGGATTCCATTGCCGCTTCTGCGGCATCCCCGTTATTCGCGCAGAGATCCGGAAAATGCTTGTTAAGCTTTATCCGGCAACAGTCAAGTGGGGGCGTACAAATGCATCCCAGCACGCTGCTTTCCAAACGTTGTGGGCACAATACGATCATGTAACTCCACACTCCTGTGGTGGCACAAACGATCTAGAAAATCTGGTGGTTACATGTGCTGGCTGCAATTTTGGGAAAATGTCGTATCAACTTGTGGAGTTGGGACTCCAAGACCCGAGAGACTTCCCACCCGTAAAAAGCAAATGGGATGGCCTGGAAAGGCTGCTTAGCCACGCACCTCCAAGTTAGCGCCCATGAGGGGAGGCTTCCGATGCTCTCAGCCCCTCTCAAAACTCATTCCTGATGGCCCGATACCCGTGCACCAGATCCAGATTCACCCGCGCCACACTTTCTGAAAAATCCTGCGCGTGGTTCGATACCGGCTGCAACTGGCTGGTGTCGGTTTCATGGTTCACCTTCCAGCACGACGGCACATACACCCCCGGCGGAATCTCACGGCTGTCGATGACGCAGTTGTGCCGCACCACCGCATAATCCTGCACCGTGGCGTTGTACACCACCGAATTGAAGCCGATGAAGACGTGATTGCCGATCCAGCACGGGCCGTGAATGATGGAGCGGTGCGCGATGGAGGTATGCTCGCCGATCACCACCAGCCCGCCCGCCTTGGAGTGGATCACCACCCCGTCCTGGATATTGGAATGCGCGCCGATGACGATCGGCTCCATGTCGCCGTTATCGGTGACCTCGTCCGCCCGGATCACCGCATAGGGGCCGATGAAGACGTTTTCGTGGACAATCACCTGACCGATCAGGATGGCGGTCGGATCGACGAAAGCGCTTTCATGCACTATCGGGATGTCGCCGCGCGGATTACGCCGGATCATGATGTCACCCCACCCGCACTCTCGGAAAGAGCACGTTGTTTTCCAGATGGATGTGCTCCATCACGTCATCGATGAAGGCCTTGGTGCCGCTATACAGCGCGCGCCAGGTGTTGCAGGCGTCGGCGGGCGGCACGCCGTTGTGGATGGCGGCGCGCAGGCGGTCGAGTCGGCGGCCGTGTTCCTCGTGCTCGCACTCCATCGCCCCCATCGCCATTTCCGGGTCGGGGCCGCGCCCGCTGCGGATCAGCGGGAACAGCACGCACTCCTCTTTCCGCATGTGCAACTCCAGTTCATCGCGCATTTCCTTGAGCAGAGCCGACAGGCCGATCGGGCAATCGGCGCGGTCGCCATGCACCGACTCCACGCGCTGCGCGAGGCGGATCAGCTCCGGCAGCTGCTCGCGGTGGCGCTCGTGGAAATCGCGGTAGATATGATCGACCAGCGCCAGCAGGTCGATGGTGTTCCAGTCCTTTTCCGCCAGCGGGTCCTTCTCCAGCGCGATCAGGTCGCGCACGATCATCGCCCCGTCCAGCTGTTGCTTCTGCACCAGTTGCTGCAGCGAGTTCTTGCCGCCGCAGCAGAAGTCGATGCCGTATTTCTGGAAGACTCCGGTGGCGCCCGGCAATTGCGCGGCAATCTGTCCGACCGGCGAATTCAGGTAATCCATGGGAACCTCCGTAAACGTG
>DASUIL010000010.1:0-3679 GCA_036273075.1 Fluviicoccus sp.
GCTGTTGATGTAGTTCTGCTGCGCCACGGTATTGGCCAGCCAGTCGCCCGACTTCAGGAAGAATTCGTTGACGGTGATGTTCGGCGGCAGCGTGCCGTCGCGCAGGTCGTTGAGGTAGTCCAGGTCGGGGTAGTCGCCGAAGACGCGCTCGACGAAGGGATTGAGGAAGCGCGCTTCCAGGGCGCTGTGGGCGGTCGGCTTGTTCAGCGACAGCGCGGTGTAGATGTTGAGGCGGCGCTTGCCGTCGGCCTTCAGGCGGCGGTACAGCTCGTTGACGAAGGGATTGGGCTTGCCCAGCCCGAGGGGCACGCCCAGCGTGATGTCGCCGTCGATTTCGCTGAGGATGTGGCTGACCGCCTGGGCAATGGACGAATAGCGGTTGTGGCTCATGAAGCGCTCCCTGGGACTGTTCGGATTCGGGTTTCTTGGTATTCTGGCAATATTCCGGTAGAGCGAATACTCTCACTATGTACAGTGAGCATAAGCCATCGCGGCCCGGCCACAAAGATTCCCCACGGGGAAAAACCCTTTCATCTGTCAGGTTTTTACGCCGGTGCAACATATCGAATGCCGTGAACCCGAAATTCCCTGCCGCCCGTATTGTTCCGCCTGTTGCATCGCACCGTCGATCAGCTCGCCCATTCCCGGCATGCCGGGCGGCAAACCGGCGGGCGTGCCCTGCGTGCAGCTGGATGGGGACGGTTCCTGCCGTATTTTCGGCCGTCAGGAGCGCCCGGCGGTCTGCGCCAGCCTGCGCCCCACGGCGGGCATGTGCGGCGACAGCCGCGCGCAGGCGATGGCTTACCTGGACGAACTGGAACGCCTGACTTCCTGAGCGTTTTTTGAGGATTGGACCATGTGCCAGCTGCTCGGCATGAACGGCAATGTGCCGACCGACATCTGTTTTTCCTTCAAGGGCTTCGCCTGCCGCGGCGGCCGCACCGACCACCACAGCGACGGCTGGGGCATCGCCTTTTTCGAGGGACAGGGCTGCCGCCTGTTCCTGGACTATTTGCCGTCGGCCACCTCGCCCATCGCCGAGCTGGTGCAGAACTACCCGATCAAGTCGACCAATATCATCGCCCATATCCGCAAGGCGACGCAGGGCGTGACCAGCCTGGCCAACACCCATCCCTTCCAGCGCGAACTGTGGGGGCAGTACTGGATCTTCGCCCACAACGGCGACCTGAAGGGGCTGCCGCCGGTCAGCGGCGAACACTACCGGCCGGTGGGCAACACCGACAGCGAACATGCCTTCTGCCTGATCCTGGAGCAGTTGCGGCAGCGCTTTCCCGAAGCGCCGCCCCTGCCGGAACTGAGCCGGGCGCTGGCGGAAATCGTGCGCGGCATTGCCGCCTACGGGGTGTTCAACATGATGCTGTCCAACGGCGAATGGCTGTTCGCGCATTGCGCCACCAAGCTGCATTACCTGGTGCGGCAGGCGCCGTTCGCGGTGGCGCAGTTGAAGGACGAGGATCTCAGCGTCGATTTCAGCGCCCTGACTTCGCCGGACGACCGGGTGGCGGTGATCGTCACCGAGCCGCTGACCGCCAATGAAGCCTGGCAGGCCATGCAGTCCGGCGAATTGCTCTGCTTCCGCGACGGCCTGCCGCTGCGGGTGGATTAGAGGACGGCAATCGAGACCTCGGTGGATTTGATCAGCGCCACCACCGGGCTGCCCACTTCCAGCCCCAGGTCGTTGACCGAGCGGGTGGTGATGACGGAAGTGATCAGGCCGGAACCGGTATCGATGACAATCTCGGAAACGACCGGCGACCGGACGATTTCACGGACGGTGCCGCGGATCTGGTTGCGGACGTTGACGGCGGTAATGCTCATGGCGGTGCTCCTCGGGTGGGTGAGGTTTCATCCTAAGTCCGCCGCGTACAAATTCAAAAGAATTATAAATTTTCTGTTTATTCCATCTGGTTTTATATGGCCGGTCAAGCAGGGTCACGGCCGCCGGAAAGCTAGAGCGCAACGCCGGTTGCCGCGTTATGATTCACCCTGCTTCGTTCTGATCCGGTACCTTCCCGCATGGATACGCTGTTGCAACGCCGCCGACTGACCCTGATCCTGAGCATCCTGCTCGCGGTCTCCTTTGCCGCCGTCTCGTTGATCAGCTATCAGGCCTCGCGCAACACCATCCAGATCGCGCTGGTGGAAAAGGAACTGCCGCTGACCTCGAACGCCATCTACGCCGAATTGCAGAAGGACCTGATCCGGCCCTATTTCATTTCCTCGATGATGGCTACCAACACCTTCCTGCACGACTGGGTGGCCTCCGGGGAGAAGGACCCTGACATTGTCAGCCGCTACCTGCGCGAAACCAAGAACAAGTACCAGGTCTTCACCAGCTTTTTCGTCTCCGAGGCCACGCGCAACTACTATTTCGCCGACGGCATCCTCAAGCGCATTTCCCCGGATGTCCCGGTCGACAAGTGGTATTTCCGCGTGCAGCAGATGCCGCAAAGCTACGAAATCAACATCGACTACGACGCCGCCAACAACAACTCGCTGGCCATCTTCATGAATTTCCGGGTGCTGGACCGCCAGGGCAAATACCTGGGCGCTACCGGCGTCGGCCTGAGCATGGACCGCCTGCACAACCTGCTGGCGGAATACGGCGACCGCTACCAGAAAGATATCTACCTGGTGGATGCCGAAGGCCGCATCCGCCTGACCGGCCGTCATCCGCAGGCCCAGAAGCGCATCCAGGACGTGCCGGGCCTGCGGACCGTGGCGGCGCGGAGCCTGGACATCCGCGGCGGCACCTATCAGTACAAGACCGAGGACGGCATCACCTTCCTCAACGTGCGCTACATGCCGGAAGTGCGGCTGTTCCTGTTCGTGGAAGGCCGTGAAGGCGATGCCGTCGGTCAGGTGCGCCAGGCGCTGTACCTGAACCTGGCGATCTGCGTCATCATCGTGCTGCTGACCATCTACCTGACCGACCTGACCGTGCGCCGCTTCCGCAAGCGGCTGGAAGTGATGGCCACCGTCGACCACCTGACCGGCCTGATGAACCGGCAGGCCTTCGAGCTGATGAGTGAACGGCTGCTGGCGTCCAGCCGCCGCGATGACCAGCCCTTCGCGCTGGTGATGGCTGACCTCGACTACTTCAAGCAGATCAACGACCGCTTCGGCCACCTGGAAGGCGACCGGCTGCTGCGCGAGGTGGGGGCGCTTCTGCAGGCCTCGGTGCGCGACAGCGACCTGATCTGCCGCTGGGGCGGTGAGGAATTCCTGCTGCTGCTGAACCACTGTGACATCGAAGAGGCGGAGCGGGTGGCTGATGCCCTGCTGCGCCGCCTGGTGGGGCATGAATTCCGGCTGGAGGGCCGCAGCCAGCGCATCACCATGAGCATGGGCCTGACCGTCTACCGCCCGGGCGACACGGTGCAGGCCATGATCGACCGCGCCGACCAGGCGCTCTACGCCGCCAAGGACGCGGGCCGCAACCGGGTGCAAACCCGCAGCTGAACCTCCCCGGCGTCCGGGTTGGCACGACTCCTGCTTGTATCCAAGTGTGGCCGTGGGCCACATCACCGAATCCGGGCGGCTAGGGTTCCGGCGCGGGCGTTTGCCCGGCGCGACTGGTCCGAGAGCCGCCCGACCCCGATGCGTGCTGCACCATCGGGGTGCACGGAGGGATAAAAGCCCGGGAGATTCTTCGGTG
>DASUIL010000011.1:0-9485 GCA_036273075.1 Fluviicoccus sp.
GCCATCGACTTCAGCTTGCCTGCGGCCATGTCCGGCCGGGCCGGGGGGGCAGCGGCAGGAGCCATGCGCTCTTCAAGCGGCGCATTCAGGGTGCTTCCGGCAACTGCCTCCTGACGGTTTGCGATCCCGCCGGGCGGACTGAGCCGGACTACCGGCAAATCCGGGGGAACTTGGGTTTTGACTTCTTCGGAAAGCATTCCTGGCTGTCTCACGGCCATTTCCGCGCGCAAGCGCGCCAGTTCGGCCGAACGCCGGGCCGCCATTTCCGCTTCTGAAACCGCGCTATCGGCCGCAGGAGAGGCCGCTTCCGGCATCACCGCCGCTTGGGGCGCAGCCGGAGGTGCGGACGCCACTGTCGGCGTCACCGCTTCGCGCAAGGCTTCCGGCGAACGGGTTTGCAGGTAAACCACCAGCGAACTGACCAGCACGACACTGGCCGCCGCCCCGAATGAGAGCATCCAGGCCTGACCGCGCGGCAAGGGACGGCGGGCGGCCTCCAGAATCGCCTTGTCCACGGCGGCGGAAGGCTCTTCCTTGGGCATTTGCCTGTACAGGTCCTTCAGGCGCGGATCGAGTTCGTCGCTCATGCTTCAGCCTCCAGCCCCAGACAGGATTGCAACTTTTTCTGGGCATAGCGAAACCGGCTTTTCACCGTTTCATACGCCACCTGTAATTGTTCGGACACCGCCTGCAGGGTCAGTTCCGCTTCCAGACGCAACAACATGACGCTGCGCTGCTCCGGCGGTAATTGCTGCAGGCAGAAACGCAGGCGCTGCCATTGCTGCTCCTGATCCAGATGCGCTTCCGGATGCGTTGTGTCACAGGCCGGAATGTCTGCAAGATCTCCATCCTCCGTTTCCTGCTCGTGACTCCAGCGCCGCCCCTGCTTGCGGTAATAATCATGCAGCCGCGAATGCGCGATGCAAAACAGATAACTGCGGAACGCCGAGGTGACGGAGTATTCCTGGCGACGACGGATCAAGGTCATCCAGACCTCCTGATAGACTTCCTCCGCCTGCGCGCGCTGGCCCAGGTGGCGCATCAGATATGAAAAGAGCCGGGGGCGGTAGCGCCCGTAAAGTACATTGAACGCCGCCTTGTCCCCGGTTTGCCAGGCCAGCATCAGCGTTTCGTCCTGAATATCGGTCATGATGAGATGCGTTTCCGTTGAATGTGGGCTTGATACAACATGCCTTCGTCCCGCGCAAGGGCAAGGTTCCCGTATCCGGCAAAACTCAGGCGTGAACAAGCCTTCATGAAAGTAAAACGCCCGGACACCCGTTATCGGGTCAATGCATCCGGAAATTATCCGGTGGCGAACTGTTATGATAGGCATCTTCCGACACCCGTCGCGCTGCCCGAGCTTTCACGTGAATACCGATTTTGCCTCCCTGCCGCTTTCCCCGTCGCTGCTGGACAACCTGCACTCCCTGGATTTCAAGACCATGACGCCCATCCAGGCGCAGAGCCTGCCGGACATTCTCCAGGGCCGTGATGTCATCGCCAAGGCCAAGACCGGCAGTGGCAAGACGGCGGCCTTCGGCCTGGGCATCCTTGCCGGGCTGGATCCCGCCGACTTCAATATCCAGGCGGTGGTGCTTTGCCCCACCCGCGAACTAGCCGACCAGGTCGGCAAGGATATCCGCAAGCTGGCCCGCACCCTGCCCAACATCAAGCTGGTCACCCTCTGCGGCGGCACGGCGTTGGGACCGCAAATAGGCTCGCTGGAATATGGCGCGCACATCATCGTCGGTACGCCGGGCCGCATCCAGAAACATCTGGACATGGGCACGCTGCGGTTGAACCGGATGCTCATGCTGGTGCTGGACGAGGCGGACCGCATGCTGGACATGGGCTTCGAGGAAGCCATCCGCAATGTCATCAAGCATATGCCCGCCGACCGGCAAACGCTCCTGTTTTCCGCCACCTATCCGGACGGCATCCAGAAGATGAGCCGGACGGTGCAGCGCAATCCGCTGGAAGTCACGGTTGAAACCCAGCACCACAACAATGACCTCGAACAGATTTTCTTTGAATCCGCGCCGGAGCAACGGCTGGATGCGCTCAACCGGCTGCTGCGGCATTACCAGCCGGAATCCGCCGTCATCTTCTGCAATACCAAGGCGGATTGCCAGGATGTGGCGGACGCTTTGACCCATCATGGTTTTTCCGTGCTGGAGTTGCATGGAGATCTGGAACAGAAGGAACGCGACCTGGTGCTGGTGCGCTTCGCCAACAAGAGCGTCTCGGTGCTGGTGGCCACCGATGTCGCTGCACGGGGGCTGGACATCAAGGACCTGTCGGCGGTCATCAACTTCGAACCGGCCTGGGATCCGGAAGTCCACGTCCATCGGGTCGGCCGTACCGGCCGCGCAGGACAGAAAGGTCTGGCGCTGACACTTTTCGTACCGCGCGAGGCGGGCCGCATCGCCGCCATCGAAACCTATCAGAAAGCCCCCATTACCCTGAAGCCGCTGGATGAACTGGACCATGGCCGCGACCTGCCCCGGCCGCCGCCCATGGTCACCCTGGCCATTCAGGGCGGGCGCAAGGACAAGATCCGTCCCGGCGACATCCTGGGCGCCCTGACCGGCGACGCGGGCATACCCGGGTCGGAGGTCGGCAAGATCGATGTCGCCGACATGGTGTCCTATGTCGCCATCCGCCGCGCCAGCGCCGGCAAGGCCCTGAGTCAATTACGGAACGGCAGGATCAAGGGGCGCGGCTTCAGGGTGCGTCAGGTTTAAGGTATGGTAATCTCCTGAATAATCGGCTTGCGAATCTTTTTCGATGGACTATTTGTTGTATTTGGGCCTGGGGTGTTTCGCGGGCTTCGTGGCGGGACTGTTCGGCATTGGCGGCGGCATGGTGATTGTGCCTGTGCTGGTCTACAGTTTTACCGCGCAAGGCTTTAACAGCGGCACCCTGACGCACCTGGCCATCGGCACGTCACTGGCCACGATCATGGTGACCTCGGTCAGCGCCGTCCTCGCCCACCACAAGCGCGGTGCGGTCCTGTGGACGGTGGTCAGGCACCTTGCGCCCGGCTTGCTGGCCGGCGCCTTCCTGGGGGCTCAGGTCGCTTCGTTGCTGCCTGCCCGGATACTGGAAATCCTGATCGGCTGCTTCGCTTTTTTAACCGCCGCACAGATGTTCAGTGGCTGGAAAGGCAAAATGGGGCATACCCCCCTGCCCGGGCGGAACGGCCTGTGGGCGGCTGGCGGCGGTATCGGGGCCGCCTCGGCTGTGTTCGGGATTGGCGGCGGCACCTTCACCGTGCCCTACCTGACCTGGCATGGCGTGGCGATGACCAATGCGGTGGCCAGCGCCTCGGCTTGCGGCATGCCCATTGCGCTGGCGGGAGCCGTAGGCTTCATGACCGCCGGACTGCATACAGCCCAGCTGCCCTCAGGCGCCTGGGGCTTTGTATACTTGCCCGCATTCATCGGGGTCAGCGCTACCAGCCTGGTCTTCGCCCGTATGGGCGCCCGGCTGGCCCATCGACTGCACGCCGAGATGCTGAAGAAACTTTTTGCCTGCCTGCTGGTTGCCGTCGGCATCAGCTTTGTTTGGGGACACTGACATGCTGCTGGCGCCTTCGGACAAGCCTTATGATTACCGCAATCCCCCGCGCCTGGCGCTGGGACTGGCAGGACTGTTGCTGCTATTGGCATTTGTGCTCTTTCCCGGCGACTATGACCGCCAGCAGGGAACCGACCAGCTTTACAACGCCCAATTGCTCAACACCGAATGGCCCCTGTACGGGCCTTTTCTCATGCAGAACGGGCGTAGTCGCGAATACCTGCGCCTGGAAACCGACCGCGCCCAAGGCAGGACCGACCTGGTAGCGCGCCAATTGGGCTATGACCGCGCCTTTGTGGAGAACATCCGCAAGGGCGGCAAGGATTATCTCCCGCCCGAGGTCCTGAGTGACTGGTCCGCCGCACGCACCCGCTATGATGAGGACAGAAACCGGCTGAGCGCCCAGGTCATCGGGCTGGACCCGCAGCGCTTCAGGCCGGTGACCTTCATCAGTTACGCCTTCACCGACCTTAACCTCAACAGCGTTTTGCTTTCGGTTGTGCTGCTGTTGCTGGCGGGTATGCCGCTGGAACGCATGCTGGGGAGTGGTGCGGTTCTCGGCTCATGGGCAGCAGGCAGCGTCGCGGGCGGTCTGGCCTATCTGGTCACGCATCACCGGGGAGTGATGCCAATGACCGGCAGCACGCATGCCGTGCTGGGCGTGATAGGAGCGGCCTTCTGGGTATTTCGCGGCAAGGCCAGCCTTCGGTTGCTGGAGTCGGCTCTGACGCTGGGAGGGTGGATCTTGCTGCTGACTGCGGCCGTAACAGCGGGGCTGGTATGGCAAATGCATTCGTCAGACCCGGCGTGGCTGGTTTCAATGGGCGCGGCGCTGGCTGCCGGGATTGCCGCAGGCATATTTGCGGTTCGTCTGGACCAGCGCCGGCAACTTGCACAGCCGGAGATCATTCCCCCCGAACTTCCGACCAGCGAGCCATACCGCCAGGATATCAACCAGGTGATGCAAAAGCTGTCACAAATGCAATTTGTCGCCGCCGAAAAAAACATTCGAGGACTGCTGGAGAAATATCCGAATGATCCTCGGCTGATGGAGCAACTGTACCATCTGGTCAAACTGTCCCCGAATAACCTGGAGTTCGAGGAGATCGCATTTGTACTGCTGACGCTGCCGAACCAGGCGCGAAGCAATCATGTTTCGCTGCGCATCTACCGCGACTACGTGAAGCGAAGCCACACCTTTGTCGCTCTTGACGAAAACACCTGTCTGCAATTAGTGCTTCGCTTTACGCGCATCAACGCACTCAAGGATGCCGAGGAAGCCTTCAAGCGGGCTTTGGACGCCAACCGTCAGGCGCCGTTGCTGGCCAAGGCCGCCAGCGCCCTCGCACAGGCGCTGGTTGCCGCCAACATGGAGCAACGCGCCGGCTATTACGCCAATCTGGCCAAATCTGGCTGAGCGGATCGGACACTAGACCAGAAAGTCGCCGCTGCTGTCCTGACCGCCCAGTTGCTTCCAATAAGCGCGCATCAGCTCATAACGCGGATGCTTCTGGAACCGGGTGACCAGATATTCCATGGCCTCCAGGGCCTGCTGGGATTGCCCGAGCTTCTCATGCAGCAACTTGGCCCGAAGCATGTATGCTTCCGGCAGCTGAGGAAAGTGCGGTGACGTCTGATGCATGCCGTCCAGCAACTGAACTGCGCGGGCAAATTCGCGGAACTCGGTGCAGGCCTTGGCCAACCCCAGCGCGGTGCCGGGATCCTCAGGGCGGTATTCCGGCATGACCAGCAGTATCTTGGACAAGACCACCATCGCCTCTTCACGCTTATCCCCGGCAAGCAGGGCGGACAGGAAGCTCTCACCTTGGTGGGCGACACCGCTCTTGTCCCTGAGGAATACCAGCAACTGGAAATAGCGCTCCTGCACATCAATGGCATTAGGATGCTTCTCGGCCTGCCCGCGCAAATGGCTGACCGCCTTGTCATACATCCCTTCCTTCAGCAAGACCTCGAAACGCGCTGTATTACTGTCGAGCCGGCGGATGGCTGATTTGCGCCCCTTGACCCGAACACCTTCCGACTGAAACCCCAGGGCATCCTGGAATTGCAGCAGCGCATAGCCGGAGACCGCGGAAACCACCCACAAGCCATAGCCATACGCACCGTTGTGCATGCCTTGCACAATGCCTGGCGAGGCCACGTCCGAGAGCAGGCTGACCAGCGCCTGGAGGAAGGCAAAGAGGAGTACCGCACCGCCGCCCAAGGGGATGTACAGGAAACGAACCGCCCGGAAGATGCCAAACCAGGACTCTTTCTGGACAATGCCCGCCAAGGCCTTATCCCTGCCAACAATCATCAGCAAGACCGGCAGCAGACAAACAGCCATCACCGCCAAAAGGAACGCAATGAACGACAAATCCTGCGCCAACCATCCCAACGCGGCAATAAGGGCAGACACCAGAGCAGCCAAGGGGATGGCGGGACCGGAGAGGCTCTTGCCGAGACGGGCAAAATCGGGAAAAGCCACCTCCCCTGAAGACCCCTGCTGCAAAATGCCCCAAGCAATCAGCATGATCAGCGTGTACGAGCCAAACGCAAAGGGAAGCAGCAACTTCTCGGGCGCCATGACCGGCAGAATCATAAGCAACACCAATACCCCGACTCCGGGCAGCGAAAACGGCACGCGAAGGAAATCGGTATAGCGTTGCCAGAAAGGCTCCACCACCGGCCCGCTGGTCGCCGGACGCAAGGGATGATTGCAAAGTATGCAGTTGGGAAGCGACTCCATGTCGTTGCCAGCGGGGGCGCAATCGTCGCATACCTCGATGCAGCAGGTATCGCAGTGCCATCTGGCGGTAGTTAGCGGATGATATTTGCAGTAATCTTTCGGCATTTTTTTGATTCGGTGGATTTCCCGTTATCGGGCAGTGTAGGAGTTGATGCATGGGTATGCAATCTCGGCGGCAGATTATCATCGCGGGTGGAAATTTTGCCGGATTGACCGTGGCGCGCGGGCTTTGCAACCGCCGCTTCCAGGTCACGGTCGTCGATCCGGGCAACGACTTTGAATGGTATCCGAACATCCACGAACTGGTGTCCCGCCAGAAAAAACCGAGCCAGTTGCGGCATTCGCGCAGGCAGATACTGGAGCGGCTCGGGCATACCTTCGTCAACTCCGCCGTGACAGCGATTGACCGCGCCCAGAAACGCGTCATTACCGATGACGGCCGCTCGCTACCCTATGACGACCTGGTGCTGGCCATCGGCAATACCGGCAATATTGACCGCGTGCCCGGCGCGAACCGCTTTGCGCTGGCGTGCGCCGGCATAGAGGATGCCGAGCGCATCGCCCAGCAATTGCAACGCCTTGATGCCCTCAGTCTCCCCTCCCGGCCGGTCATTCTGGCGGGAGCCAACTTTGTCGGGCTGGAATTGCTGGGAGAAATCATCCGCCGTTTCCGCCGCCAGTGGCGCTTCAGCATGCATGTCGTGGATGCCCAGGCGGGCATGATGCCGGCTTACGCCGGGCTGGATGGCTGGTTACGCGAACAATGCGACGGGCTGGATATCCACTGGCACTTCGGCAGGAAGGTCATCGAGGTGGAACGTGAAGCGATTGTACTGGATGACGACACCCGCCTGGAGTCAAGACTGACACTATGGTGCGCCGGGGACGTGCCTTCCTCCCTGCCGTCAACCGCCGGGCTGGCGCAGCAGGGCCGTTACCCTCAAGTCGGGCCAACCTTGCAGTCCGTCGTTGACGATCGCATCTGGATCGCGGGCGATGCTGCCGGGTTTCCCGTCCCGCTCGACAAGCAGGCCTTCCACGCCATCGCCATGGGCAACCGGATTGCCAGCAACCTGCGGCGGCTCGCGCAAAACCACCCATTGCGGGAATACCGCCCGCTCGCCATGCCGCGCCTGATGAGCTTCGGGGATACCGGCCTGATGCTGCTGCCTTCAATGGCTCTGGCCCATCCCGGATTCCTGGCCGCCAAGGAAGCGGTTTATCAAGGCAATTTCGCCCGCTTCAACCTGCCCAGGGAAACAGGCGACTGGCTGGAACTGGGGGATCAGTTGATTGACGGCGCCAAAGGGATGCTGAAACTGGCCAGGAACAGCTGGGAAAGCGATACCTGGAAGGACGCGAAACGGTTCAACGCCGCCTGATCAGGGAACCGCGCGGATGGTCACGGTGGAAGGGCAATTGGGCCGGAAAGAAGTCGCGCACTCGGTGAACTGGCCGTTGGGCTTGTAGCAAACACGCAGTTCCGTCAACAACTGGTTATTGTTTTCCGGCCCGTTGCAACGCAGGTAAATTCCTTTCTCGGGCAAGCCGTTATTGAGCCTCATGATTTCCGCCACCAGATGGTTGCGGTCCATCACCTGGTCCTTACCCTCGCTGTTGATCTGGCTGGGCAGGCGCAGGCGGTTGGCGCTGGACATCAGGGCCCGGAAATACTCCCGCGCGGTCATGCCGGTACAGGAACCGTGCTTCTGCCACTCCTTCGCGCGCATCGGATCATCCGGCATCAGCTTTTCCAGCACCCGCTCCTGCACCGGGGACAGATCCGGATGCTCACGGCTGCAGTTTTGCAACTTGCGACCATCTTCGCGCTCCGGCCAGTAGCCTTGCACAATCACGGAATACCCCTCCTGGCAAATACGCAACTCGCGATTCTCCGGGTGAAGCTTGCACAAGGCGGGGGCCAGGCTGATGGACAAGGTATAGTAGTGAGGCTGAGGCGTCTCTTCACCGACGGCTGAAACCGCCATGACGATCGTCGCCAACCCGAAATAACTGGCTGCCAACCGGCTCATCCTCATGGGTACCCTCGATTGCTCATGTGCTCTTCTGGTGAAGGAAATTGACCTTGCAAAGGTACGTGGATTTCCCCGCGAAGGCTGTTGGATTTTGTTAATCCCGCGTTGCACTACGTTACCCCGATAACGCCAAACGGAAAATTTCGACAACCCTTGTAGGATTTTTCCTACAAGATGCATCGGAAAAATCTGAATTTTCACGTCGAAATCCACGGAAAATGGCCGCGCCAAAATTAGCTGCCATTGAATTGCAAGCAGTTTGTCCGGCCCTTCCGGCATCAATGGAGCAATCCGCGCTCCGGGCGGTGGATTGCCGTCACAGGGCATTGTGGTAACATAGCTTCAACGGAACGCAAACAGGACTGCGTGGACTGGAAGGCTCAGGAAGAGTCACAGGGCAGTACAGGATTAGCGGGAAGCTGATAGTGCTTGGAAGCACGCAAGGAGATGCCAGGAGGCATCATCAGGGAATCAAACGGAAGTGACACGGGAATAGGGAAAGGGACTGATTGCCGCGAGGCACATGGATAGGGACTGGAGACACCGGGACGTGTATGGATGCCAACGGGAAGGATACAAATCGGGGCGGATTATCCGCCCCGTTTGCATTTCTGGCGTCGACAAAATCTGCTGAGCCTCCGCCTCATCTCCATGACTTCCGCACTCAATTCCGCCGTGACTTCCTGATTCAACCGCCACCGCCCATAAAAAAACCGCCGGGCGCTAACCACGACGGTTTCTTAGGCATCAGGAATGCTTATTTTTCCAGATACTTCATCTTACCGGGCACGCCGTCCCATTCCTTTGCGTCGGCCGGGGCGTCGCCCTTTTCGGTGATGTTCGGCCAGACCTGCGCCAGATCGGCATTAAGCTTGATGAACTCTTCCTGACCCTTCGGCACTTCATCTTCAGAGAAAATGGCGTTGGCCGGGCATTCCGGCTCGCACAGGGCGCAGTCGATGCACTCGTCCGGATGGATGACCAGGAAGTTCGGGCCTTCGTAGAAGCAGTCAACGGGGCAGACTTCCACACAGTCCTGATATTTGCACTTGATACAGTTTTCGGTAACGACAAAAGTCATGGTGTCCTGCCTCTCAACAAGACCGGCGCCCGGCCGG
>DASUIL010000012.1:0-4763 GCA_036273075.1 Fluviicoccus sp.
ATTGGCCGGCGCTGGCCAGTCCGGAAGGATCAGGGAATCCTCAAGACGCATGCTGCAACCCTCAGGGGGAGTAACGGATTGTGGGTCGAGTGTAGCAGAGAGCGGATACTCGCCGGATTGTCTTGTCCTACAACTTTAGTACGCGGTCGGGCCAAGCGGCGTCAACACGCCGCGCACTTCGAAAGCGGCACTGGCCCGGACTTCCCCGGCTACGGTCCGCAATTCCAGCCGGTAACGCCCTCTTTTCGGTGCCCAGGCCAGCGGCCCGGCCGCCGGGGCCAGCTTCCGGCCGTTCAGCCACCAGTCCAGGTTTTCACCGCCGGTACGCGCGCGCAACACCACCCGCTGCACCCGCGCGGGCATGTCCGGGTCCAGCGCAATGATCGCGCCGTCCACCGGGTAGACAATGCCCGCCACGGTGTCGGCCTGATAATGCACCACATCCTGCTGTGTCCCGGCGGCAAACCATTCCTCCAATGGCGGCAACACCACACCCTCAAAACTGACCCGCTGCCGCACCAGCCCTGTGGGCGCGGCTGGCGGGCCGACATCCTCGCCGCCCTGCTCCAGACGGCTGATCACCGCATTCCACACCGGCGCCGCGCCGCTGATGCCGGAGACATCACGCATCGGCCGCCCCTGCATGTTGCCCACCCACACCGCCACCGTGTAATGACGCGAAAAGCCGACACACCAGTTGTCGCGCATGTCCTTGCTGGTGCCGGTCTTGACGGCGGTCCAGAACGGCGTCGCCAGCGGGTTTTCGTAGCCGAAGGTCAGGCTGCGGGCATTGCGGTCGCTGAGGATGGAAGACAGGATGAAGGTGGTGGACGGCGACAGGCGCGGCGCATCCGGGGGCGGCGGGTTAACCGCCTCCCCGGTCGTCAAACGCGCCGGTGACCAAGCGCCGCCGTTGGCCAGCGCGCGATAAGCATTGGCCAGTTCCCACAGCGTAACATCCGCCCCGCCCAGCGCCAGCGCCGAGCCGTAGAATTCCGCGTCTTCCTTCAGCCCGAAACCATAGCCGCGCAGCACTTGCCAGAAACCGTCAACACCGGTCAGCTGCAGCGTGCGCACCGCCGGGACATTCAGCGACGAGGCCAGCGCTGTGCGCACCGTCACCGGCCCCTTGAAGTCATGCTCATAGTTCTGCGGCACGTACAGCCCGCGCTCGGTGGCGATGTTGACCGGGCTGTCTTCCAGCACCGTCGCGGCGGTAAGCCGGTTCTGCTCCAGCGCCAGCCCGTACAGGAAGGGTTTCAGGGTCGATCCGGCCTGCCGCTGCGCCTGCACGCTGTCCACCCACAGGCTGTCCTCGTCCAGTCCGCTGTTGCCGACATAGGCCAGCACCTCGCCGCTACGGTTGTCCAGCACCAGCAGCGCGCCGCCGTTGGCCTGCTGCGCCTGCAAGGACACGAGCTGTTCGCGCAGCGCCTCTTCGGCAAAGCGTTGCAGGCGGCGGTCCAGCGTCGTGGAAACATCCTGCCCTGCCGCCGCCAGCAGGCGCGAGGCCAGGCCGATCAGCGCCGGGTCGTCATCCAGTCCCAGGCTGCGGTTGCGCAGGCGACTGTCGGCCAGTGCATGCACGGCCGGGCAATCGGCGTCATAACCGGCGGCGATCAGCACGCAGGCGCGCTTCGCTGCCTGTGCGGGCGTCATGTTCGGCGACGACAACAGGCTGACCAGCAGGATGCTTTCGGCACGGTCGAGTCCGGCGGGGCGCTTGCCGAACAGCGCCTGGCTGGCGGCGTCGATGCCTTGCAGGTCGCCGCGCCATTGCGTCAGGTTGAGATAGGCTTCCAGGATGCGCTCCTTGCCCCAACGGGCGTCCAGCGCCCGGGCGGCGCGCAGTTGCCGCCACTTGCGGTCGAGCGTGCGACCGCCGGTGCGCCAGGCCAGCGAGGGATCGAGCAAGGCGGCGGTCTGCATGCTGAGCGTGCTGGCGCCGCGGGTGCGCTGCCCGGTCAGGTATTTCAGCGTGGCGCGGCTGAACGCCCCCCAATCGACGCCATGATGCCGGTAAAAGTCGCGATCCTCGACGAAAATGAGTGCATCCACCAGCGCGGGCGAGACCCGGTCCAGCGGCGTCCAATCCAGCCGGTGCGCGGTCTTGTCCTGCCGCTGCCGGATCAGCACCTCGCCATGCCGGTCAAGCAAGGCCGTGTAGGACGACCGCCAGCCCGATTTCACGGCCTCGAAATCCTGAACCGCCGTTTCCGCCCGCGCCACCGGCCAAAACAGTAACCAGAGCAGACAGAGCCAGAACCGGTTTGCCCCGAAACCGCCTCCCGTCACGGGGCGACGGTCCAGTTGCTGTTCGGCAGCATGCCGTAGACATCCGGGGCATACATCGACTCCACGCGCGTCGGCGGCAGGCGGAACTCCCCGGCCTGGTTCAGGCGCACGGTATAAATGATTTCCCAGTCCGCGTCCTTGCCCAGATATTCGTAGTAGGCGCGATAGCCGTCGGCGGCAAACTCGACGAATTCCGGCCACCAGCCGCTGCTGTCATTTTCCGAAAGCAGGGCGCTGTCGCGCTTCAGTCCGCGTCCCAGCAGCACCGCTCCGGCTGGTACCGGATCGTTAACGACCACCCAGCCCATGTCCTGCGCGGCAATAATCCGCAGTTTGATGCGTGCGACATCGCCCATGCTCCACTGCCCCTTCACCTTCTGCGTCACCGGCTCCACGGTCTTGCGGACGGTGTAGCCCTTGAAGTCGGGTCGGGTGACCGGCACCGGCGCGCGCGCCAGCACCCGCAGCCATGGCTTGCCCGCGCCGTCATGCTGCACGTTCAGGGTGGAATTCGCCTTCGGCCACGGCAGGCTCATCGTCGGCTCGACCGGACTCATGCTGACGCCGGGAATTACCGGCTGCGGGTCCGCCGCCCAATCGTGGCGACGGCTTTCTCCGGCCAGCGCGGCGCGGGTCTGGCCGTTCACCGGCTGCACGCCCTCGTTGAAGCGGGTCAGCGCCATGCCGCCCCACAGGTTGGACTGGGTGTCCTGCCAATGGCCGTCCTTCTGGTGACGCAGCAAACCGCGCACCAGCAGCGGCAATTCCTGCTCCCACGCCTTGTCACCCAGCACGCTCAGGATCAACCGCGCCTGCAGCTGCTCGTTGCTGTCGAACCACCACCAACAATCCGGACGGCGCTCGTTGAGCACCAGCACGCTGCTGCCCGCCTGCGTCAGTTGTGCTTTCAACTGACGGTCAACTTCCTTCAGACGCGCCTCGCGGTTGGCGAGGCCGGGCACGCTGCGCAGCAGGTCGCGCCAGTCGATCAGGATGTGCGTATCCCACAGCGCGGGCTGGATGCGGATGTTGTCCAGCATCACCGGCTTGAAGCGGTTGTATTGCGCCAGCAGGCTCATCGCCTGCATTTGCCGCTGGATCAGGTCCTGCCGGTTGTCGTAGATCCAGTATTCATAGGTGGCCTTGGGCAGCTTGCCCTGCACGTAGTTTTCCAGCCCGGTCAGCATGCGCTCACGGCTTTCCGCCGGAATCGTCCAGTTCAGCGCCTTGGCCAGACGCAGCACATGCACGGTCAGGAACGCCGAACCCTTGCCGCCGGGGAAGAAGGCCGCCAGACCGTCCTGATCCAGATAGGTCGGCAGGTCGCCCATGATGTCCGCCCACAGCGCCGGGTTTTGCAGGCCTGCGGCCTTGGTGGTCTTCTGCTCCAGGCACAGGTAGATATAGTCACGGAACCATTGCCGCACCGGCTCCAGCGTGCCGGTCAGGGTGGGTTGCAGGTCAAGGTCGATCCTGCCTTCCTCCACGCTGCCCGCGGGCAGCGTCAGCGGCAGCGCATAGGGAACGCCCGGCGACAGCTGGGTCAGTGCCCCGGCCAGTGTTTGCAACGGCACGGCGGTCAGCACCTGCTGCGACACCTTCAGTCGGTCGCTGAAATGCGGACTGACGGCGCTGATCTCCCAGGTCAGGCTGTCGATGCGCTTCGGCACCGTCACCGGCACCATCACCCGCGTCGACTGGCCGCCGGGCAAATCCACGACAGTCACGAAGTCTTTCGCCAGCGCCGGGGAACGCACGGTCAGCGTCACCGCTTCCGGCTGGTCGCTGCTGTTGCGCACGGTAAACTCGGCCTGATAGCGGTCGCCCTGCCGCACCACCGTCGGCAGGCCGCTCAGCACCTGCAATTCGCGGGTGCTGCGGATGGTGGCCGAACCGTTGCCGAACTGGTCGCGGCTGGACGCCACCGCCACCACGCGGAAGGCCGACAGCGAGTCATTCAACGGGAAGCTGAACGTGGCCTTGCCCTCGGCATCCACCGTCGCCGTCGCCTTCCAGTACACCAGGCTGTCCAGCAATTCACGGGTGGAACCGCCGCGACCGCCGCCGCCGCCCGAGGGCAGCGCCTTCTTGCCGAAATGCCGCTTGCCCACCACCTGCAACTGGTTGGTGGCGGTATTCAGGTCATAGGCGCGGGCGTTGACCAGCGAGGGCAACGGGTCCCACGAGTTGTTATCGGCCAGCTCCAGCAGCGCTTCGTCCACCACCGCCAGGGTCACCTCGGTATTGGCGGGGAGGCGGTCGCGCCCGGTGGCGTTGCTCACCTGCACCGTCGCCTGCACGGTGTCGCGGGGATGGTAAACCGCCTTGTCGGTCTGCACCTTCACGCCCAGCCTGTAACCCTCCCAGCCCACCTTCAACTGCGCGATGCCCAGCTTGAAGGCCGGTTTGCCCAGATCGACCAGCGCCGTCGGCTGGATGGCGTTGTTGCGGCCGCGCACCACCATCAC
>DASUIL010000013.1:0-3002 GCA_036273075.1 Fluviicoccus sp.
CAAACCAATTGTCCCTGCGGGTCCGGATGGTGTATATGCAGGGTTACCTGAAAAAAATGACTCGCCGGATGACGGGACTTGACCGTGTAGTGACAGGCAGCGCGCATGGTTATCGGTTATCCGCTTTGAAAAGATCCAGGAACACAGCCTAATGAAAAACCCCCACCTTAGCCAAGAGCCGGCCCTGCTTTATCTTCCCGCACCGGACGGACACCGTATTCCGTTGCGGCACTGGCCGGTCAGCCGTCCCCGCGCCATTGTCCACATCGTGCACGGCATGGCGGAACACGGCGGCAACTACGAGGACATGGCACAGTTCCTGAATCAGTACGGTTTCACCGTGATTGCCCATGACCACCGCTGCCACGGCCTGTCGGTGGCAGACCAGAGCGCCCTGGGCGCGGTTGACCGTCTTCAGAACTGGTCCGCGCTGCTGCAGGACATGCTGCTGATCAACAACTGGGTGCGCGCGACCTACAGCGGCGTACCCTACATGATCCTCGCGCACAGCATGGGGTCTTTCATCAGCCAGTGGTTCGCCCAGAATCATCCCGACCGTCTCAGCGCCCTCGCGCTGTCCGGCTCCGACTATCTCGCTCCCTGGTTTGCCCGCATCGCCAGCCGCATCGCCTGCATCGAAAACTGGCGCGGCGGCAAGAACGGCCGCAGCGACATCATCCACGGTCTCGCCTTTGGCAAGTTCGGCAAGGCATTCAAGAATGCACGCACCGATTTTGACTGGCTGTCCCGTGATGAAGCTTATGTCGACAAGTATGTGAATGACCCGTTGTGTGGCTATCGCATGGCCAATGCCTACTGGCGTGACATGCTGACAACCATCTCCGAAATCTATACGCCTTCGCGGATGGCGCGCATGCGGAAGGATCTGCCGGTCTATGTCTTCGCCGGAACGCGCGATCCGGTCGGCCAGAACGGCAAGGGTGTGAAACTGCTGGCGGAGCACTTGAAAAAGGATGGCAAGGCCAACCTGACCCTTCGTCTTTACGAAGATGCCCGCCACTGCACCCTGAGTGAAACCAATGCCAGCGAAGTCCGCTACGACTTGCTGGGCTGGATGATGGAGCGTTTCCCCGCCTGACCCCTCCCCTCATCCGGAGCGCTGACAAACGATTACGCAGTCAGCGTCCGGATGCAGTATCATGTCCGCCTCTTTCAAACCGGCCCGTGGCCCTCAAGGTAACATCATGCAAATTGCCCAGAACAGCGTTGTCGCTATCGCTTACACCCTGACCGACGATAAAGGTACGGTCATTGACACCTCCGCCGGTGGCGAACCGCTCGTTTACCTGCACGGCGCCCGCAATATCATTCCCGGCCTGGAAAATGCCCTGACCGGCAAGAGCATCGGCGACAAGCTGAACGTAACCGTGGCTCCGGCTGAAGGCTATGGCGAATACGATGCCCAGATGGTGCAGGCTGTTCCCCGCCAGATGTTTGCCGGTGTCGACAACATTGAAGTAGGCATGCAGTTCCAGGCCCAGACCGATCACGGCATCCAGGTGGTGACTGTGGCGGCTGTTGACGCCAATGAAATCACTGTCGACGGCAACCATCCCCTGGCCGGCGTGCAGCTGAACTTCGATGTGGAAGTGATGTCGATCCGCGCCGCCACCGAAGAAGAACTGGCGCACGGCCACGTGCACGGTCCGGATGGCCATCATCACCACTAAGGGTGATTAAGCCATCAATAAAAAAGGCGACCATCGGTCGCCTTTTTTATTCGCCTGCTACATGATTAGTAGTGGTACACGGCGCTCAGACCGGTAACCAGCGGATCCACTTCCAGCGTACCGGCATCGGTGCCGTCAATGGAGAGATCGCTCTTGATCTTGATGTAACGGATATCCAGCGCCACGCCCCACTTGCTGTTGGGCACACGGTATTCAAATCCGGCGGAAGCCGCCAGCCCGATGCTGTCGTCACCGGACAGGGAGGTACCGCCTGTTGCCGCCTTACCCAAAGCTGTCAGTTCTTCACCATAAACCAGCGTGTAGTTCAGACCAAGGCCCACATACGGCGAGAAAGCGGCATCAGGTGTGAACAGGTACTTGGCGCTGAATGTCGGCGGCAGGTGCTTGAAGGTGGCAACCGTACCGGCGGCAACGCTAACGTCATGCTCAAACGGAATGGCCAGCAAAACTTCACCAACAATGTTCGGGGTGAAACGATATTCGATGGCAGGAGTCAGGCCGACTTCCTTGCTGACATCCAGACCGATACCGCTATCGCTTTTCGGCTTGACCTGGCTGACGCCAATCTGAATCGACCAGGGAGAATCCTCTGCGGCCGCCACATTGGAAAAACCGGCAACCAGACCCAGAGCAACAACCAAAGGTAATGCACGCATAAACTTCTCCAACTTCCAGAAAAAACTGTATGTTCGGTTTTGAATATATGCCCCTTCAGGCAAAAACACCATACTTTTTGTAAGCATATAAAGTCTAAGTGTATTAATTTCGGACGAATGGCAGCTTAAATGCCAAAAAAGTGATCAAAAACAAGGAAAAACCCAGCAATTTACTCTGGTTTGCACCATTTTCAGGCATAAAAAACGGGCCAGAAGGCCCGTTTTCCAACCGAAGGGAAATTACTTCCAGCCGGTCACTTCCGCAATCGCCTTGCCCAGCTCGGCCGGGTTGCGGACGGTTTTCACACCGGCCGCTTCCAGCGCCGCGAACTTCTCGGCTGCTGTCCCCTTGCCACCGGAGATGATCGCGCCCGCATGGCCCATGCGCTTGCCCGCCGGAGCGGTCACACCGGCAATGTAGGAAACCACCGGTTTGGTGACGTTGGCCTTGATGAAGGCTGCAGCCTCTTCTTCCGCCGAGCCGCCGATTTCACCGACCATGATGATGGCTTCGGTCTGCGGATCGTTCTGGAACAGCGCCAGCGCGTCAATGAAGGTCATACCGGGGATCGGGTCGCCGCCAATACCGATACAGGTCGACTGGCCGAAGCCGAGGTCGGTGGTCTGCTTGACG
>DASUIL010000014.1:0-3904 GCA_036273075.1 Fluviicoccus sp.
GGGCAAGGTGCTGAACCTGGCCGACAAGCTGGCGCAAAAGAAGCAGGACCAGTTCATCGCCAGCGAGATGGTGATCCTGGCCATGCTGGAAGCCGGCGGGGCCATCGCCAAGGCGCTGCAACAGAGCGGCGTCGACAAGAATCGGCTGAACGCCGCCATCCAGACCATTCGTGGAGATGACCCTGTGACCGACGCCAATGCCGAAGACAACCGTCAGGCCCTGAGCAAGTACACCATCGACCTGACCGAGCGCGCCTCGTCCGGCAAGCTGGACCCGGTGATCGGCCGCGATGATGAAATCCGCCGCACCATCCAGGTGTTGTCGCGCCGCACCAAGAACAACCCGGTGCTGATTGGCGAACCGGGCGTCGGCAAGACCGCCATTGTCGAAGGGCTGGCGCAGCGCATCGTCAACGGCGAAGTGCCGGAAGGGCTGAAGAACAAGAAGGTGCTGTCGCTGGACATGGGCGCGCTGATTGCCGGCGCCAAGTTCCGCGGCGAGTTCGAGGAACGCCTGAAGGCGGTGCTGAACGATCTGGCGAAGCAGGAAGGCAACATCATCCTCTTCATCGATGAACTGCACACCATGGTCGGCGCGGGCAAGGCCGAGGGCGCGATGGATGCGGGCAACATGCTCAAGCCCGCCCTGGCGCGCGGCGAGCTGCATTGTGTCGGCGCGACGACGCTGGACGAATACCGCCAGTACATCGAGAAGGACGCTGCGCTGGAACGCCGTTTCCAGAAAGTGCTGGTGGACGAGCCGTCGGTGGAAGACACCATCGCCATCCTGCGCGGCCTGAAGGAGCGCTATGAACTGCACCACGGCGTCGACATTACCGACCCGGCGATCATCGCCGCCGCCAAGATGTCGCACCGCTACATCACCGACCGCAAGCTGCCGGACAAGGCCATCGACCTGATTGACGAAGCCGCCTCGCGCATCCGCATGGAGATGGACTCCAAGCCCGAGGAAATGGACAAGCTTGACCGCCGTTTGATCCAGCTGAAGATGGAGCGGGAGGCGTTGAAGCAGGAGAAGGACAAGGCCTCTGTCGCCCGACTGGAAACGCTGGAACAAACCATTGAGAAAATGGAACGCGAATACGCCGACCTCAACGAGATCTGGCAGGCCGAGAAGGCCAGCGTCAAGGGTGCGCAGCAGATCAAGGAGGAGCTGGACAAGGCCCGCTTCGACTTCGAAAAGGCGCAGCGTACCGGTGACATGGCCGAGATGTCGCGCCTGAAATACGGTGTCATTCCCGAACTGGAAAAGCAGCTGAGCCAGTCGCAGGAAGTGGAACAGGACAAGCACCAGCTGCTGCGCAGCAAGGTGACCGAGGTTGAAATTGCGGAAGTGGTGGCGAAAGCGACCGGCATTCCGGTCAGCAAGATGATGGAAGGCGAGCGCGAGAAGCTGCTGCGCATGGAGGAATCGCTGCATTCGCGCGTGGTCGGCCAGCATGAAGCCGTGACCGCCGTCGCCAACGCCGTGCGCCGGTCCCGCGCCGGGCTGTCCGACCCCAACCGGCCGACCGGCTCGTTCCTGTTTCTCGGCCCCACCGGCGTCGGCAAGACCGAGCTGTGCAAGGCGCTGGCGACCTTCCTGTTCGATACCGAGGACTCGATTGTTCGCATCGACATGTCGGAATTCATGGAGAAGCACAGCGTCTCCCGCCTGATCGGCGCGCCTCCCGGCTATGTCGGTTACGAGGAAGGCGGTTACCTGACCGAAGCCGTGCGCCGCAAGCCGTACTCGGTGATTCTGCTGGATGAAGTCGAGAAGGCGCATCCGGACGTGTTCAACGTGCTGTTGCAGGTGCTGGAAGACGGCCGCCTGACGGATGGTCAGGGCCGCACCGTCGATTTCAAGAACACGGTGATCATCATGACCTCGAACCTGGGTTCGGACGTGATCCGCAACTTCAGCGAGGAGAAGCAGTACGACCACATCAAACTGGCGGTGATGGAAGTGGTGGGGCAGCATTTCCGCCCGGAATTCATCAACCGCATCGACGAAGTGGTGGTGTTCCATCCGCTGGAGGAAAGCCAGATCCAGGGCATCGCCGAGATCCAGCTGGACCGCCTGCGCAAGCGCCTGGCCGAACGCGACCTGCGGCTGGAACTGACCACGGCGGCGATGGAACAGCTGATCGTGGCCGGTTACGACCCGGTGTACGGCGCGCGGCCGTTGAAGCGCGCTATCCAGACCGGCTTTGAAAACCCGCTGGCGCAGAAGTTGCTGGCCGGGGAATTCGTGGCCGGGGATACCATCCTGGCGGATGTGGAGCAGGGGAGGTTGGTTTTTGGGAAGCAGAAGCTGCATTGACTCACTGTGTGTGCCGGACGTCCCTTTTTCCCATTGCGGGAGACCGGGACGTCTGGGTTAGGATGCAGCAAATTCCCGGTTATAAGGCGGCTCTGCCATGCCTTCGCATGTCTTCAAAACCTACCATAAGCGCTTCTTCTTCCGCCCCGATGCCGGGGTTGCGCGCGAAATCGCCGGTCTGGACGCCAAACGTGACTGCCAGCGCATCGTCCACCTGCTGACCGCCTATGAATTTCCCTGGGACTACCAGCGTGCGCTGGAGTTGGCCCTGTTCTACACCTACGGCAGCGCCAGTGTCTCCAAGGTCTTGAACGCCACCGGCCAGTTCAGCAAAAGTGGCCAGAAGCGTTATGACGATACCCGCCTGCTGATGACGCACATCATGGATTCCGGCTGGGACGGTGACTTCGGCCGTCGTGCGCTGGAACGGGTGAACAAGAGCCACGGCCATTACCGTATCGCTCAGGACGATTTCCTGTTCGTGCTCTGGACCTTCATCGAATTTCCCATCCGCTGGACCACCCACTTCGGCAAGCGCCCGATGACCCCGCACGAACAGCAGGCCTGGTTTCATTTCTGGTCCGGGCTGGGTGAACGCATGAACCTGACCGGAATTCCCGAGAGCAAGCTGGCCTATGACCTGTGGGTGGACAACTACAAGCGCAAAACCTTCGTGCCCAGCGACGACAGCGCCCAAGTCGCGGCGGCCACCCTCGCCATTATTGAGGGCTGGCTGCCGCCGGTGCTGCGCGGCAAGGCCTCGCCGGTCATTTACAGCCTCTTCGATGATGACCTGCCGTTTCTGAACGCGGTGAAGGCGCCCGTGCCGCTGCGTTACCTGCGGCCGTTGCTGGAGAAAGCCTTGCGGGCCTATGCCCGGCTGCGGCGTCATGTGGTCACCGGCCCCTACCCGGTGCTGCCGGATTCACCGCGTAACCGCACTTACGGTAACCGGCCTTACCGGATTGAAGACCTGCGGCCGGATTCGCTGGGGAAGAAGGAAGCGAGGCAGGGCTAGCGTGGAGGGGCTGCGTTGCGGCGCGGGTTAGGGTTACTATCGAAAGATAACACCTGATCACAGTTCCCATGCCCGACCTCGTCTTCCGCGCCCGCGCCCTCACCAAGACCTACGACATGGGCGAGCAGCAGATCCACGCCCTGCGCGGCGTGGATCTCGACCTGCATCGCGGCGAGCTGGTGGTGTTGCTGGGCGCGTCCGGCTCCGGCAAATCGACCTTGCTCAACATCCTCGGCGGCCTCGACACCGCCACCTCCGGCGAAGTGCAGTATGGCGGCCACGACCTGACCCGCGTCAGCGAGCGCGAGCTGACCGAATACCGCCGCCATCATGTCGGCTTCGTCTTCCAGTTCTACAACCTCATCGCCAGCCTCACCGCCCGCGAAAACGTGGAAGTAGTGACGGAAATCGCCGCTGACCCCATGTCGCCGGACGAGGCGCTGGCGCTGGTCGGCCTCTCCGATCGCGCCGACCATTTCCCCGCGCAACTCTCCGGGGGCCAGCAGCAGCGGGTGGCCATCGCCCGCGCCATCGCCAAGCGACCGCAGGTGCTGCTCTGC
>DASUIL010000015.1:0-3116 GCA_036273075.1 Fluviicoccus sp.
CCGATGGGGGCACTGATGGTGAGGGTATTCTGCACCTGCCCGGTCTGATCTACACGCTGGATCAGGGTGTCCGGCATCCCCAGAAGGCGCAGGCGGTTGCGGGCAGCTTGCGTCAGTCCGACATCGCCGGTTTGGCGCAAATCCAAGTATTCGGCTTGCGCCCCAGCCCATTCCGGCACCAGCAGGTCGAGCAGCGGCGCACCGGCCGGAATCATATCGCCCGGCGCGCGGTCATAAGTCTTTTCCACGAAACCGCCGGTGCGGGTCTGGACGATGGCGATATCGCGCTCATTGAATCCGACGGTGGCGGGCGCTTCCACAGCGGAGCCAGAACGGCCGCGCGTGACGGTGGCATAGCGGATTCCAGTGTTCTGCAACACCGTATTATCCACTCGCAGGCCCGGTAAGGCTTCGTTGCCGTCGGCGTATTTGGGTGTTAGCGGCATGTCCATGAAGGGCGATTTGCCGGGTTTGTCGAAATGCTGGTCGGGCGCCATCGGGTCATACCAGTACAGCGGCTTTTTCTCCGGGGATACGGCGGTGGCTGTCATGGCCATCGCCGCGTGCGGACGCTGGGCAAGCCAGTAGCCGCCATTCGCTCCGGCGGCGGCGATCAGTGCAGTAAACAGCACGGTCTTGAGTATCTGGCGGCTCATGGCGCGATCTCCGAGTCAGGGGTATAGAGGTAATGCAGGCGGGCGGCCAGCCGCTGCTGTTGCGCGGTCAGTTCAATCACCTGGAGCCGCAGCGCCTGTGATTCCCGCCGCGCCGCCAACACCAGTCCCAGCTCCGCCCGCCCGGCCTGATACGCGGCCAGCAGCAGGTCTGCCTTGCGTTGGGTTAGCGGCACGGCCTCCAGTTGAAGCCTGTCCCGCTGCCGGGTGAGAGCGGCGTAATTGGCAAGGTCCGTCTCCAGCGCCGCCACATGCTCACGCAGCATGTCCTCGCGTTCGGCGTCCAGCGCAGCCAGCGTCTGTTGCCGGGCGGCGATCAGCGGATCCTGACGGCGGCGCGAGAACAAGGGCAGATCGGCCGAGACCTGCACCGAGACCATGTTGCTGTAGCCGGGACCGCGTTGCTGATAGGCCAGCTCGACACCCCAGTCCGGCTTTTTGGCGGCTTGTGCTTCATGCAGTTCGGCTTGCGCCAGGTCGGCCAGCGGTGTAAAGCGGTTCAAGTCCGGGTGATGCTCGACATGCTGGCGCAGGGTATCCGGATCGAGGGTGAACGCGGGCGGCTCGCCAACAGGGGTGAACTCGCCAAAGCGGCCCAGCCAGCGCACCAGCACGGCGTCGGCTTTGCGGATATCCCGCTCCAGATCGTCGCGCCGGTTGGCTAGGCTGATTGCTTCCTGCTGCGGCAACAAGGCATCCGCCATCAGGCCTTTACCGGCGGTCAGCTGTGACTGCACCACCCCGGCCCAGAGCCGGTTTTCCTGTTCCAGGTTGGTAAACAGGGCGCGTTGTTGCCCGAGGAAATAACGGTTCAGCCAGGCGTCGGCGGTTTCACGGGTCACGGTCGATTCGGTCAGACGAAGGTCGGCGGCGGCTTCTCCGATGCGGGCTTGGGCGGCCTCCGCGCGGGCGGTGCGCTTGGCGCGATTGGGAATGTCCTGCATCACCCCGATCTTCTGCATCGTCATGAAGTCGCGGGTGAGGTTGAAACGGTCCGCACCATCCACCGGCAGGTTGTCGATCCCGACAAAGGCTTTTGGGTCGGGCAGGGCGTCGGCAGCCCGTTGTGCGGCAGTGGCCCCGGACAGGGCGGCCTGCCGTTGTTGCAGTTGTGGCGCATGGATTCTGGCCTGTTGCAGTGCGTTGGCAAAGCTCAGCTCTTCAGCTGTGACGCGACCGGCGGTCAAGGCCAGCCAGCCGAGCAGGCAGGCGCTGGGCAGGCTCCGGGGGGCGGAAATCCTCATCGGCTCATTACCATTCAAGGCCTGCGGCGGTCTCCGGATAGCGATGGCGTCAGGAGGTGGCGGTGCAGGCGGATTACGAAGGGCTAGGGCGAGACGCCATAGCTAAAACCACCCGTTCGCAACGCGAACAGGGAACGGGAGGCGGTCGGCAGGACACCGGCCACACGGGTGGCTATTCCAGGAAGCGCTGGAAACGAATGGGGATCGGTGGGGCGCCGGGCGGGTCATGCCAGGGCAGAGAGGCAAAATCAATTGGACTGCCGGTTTCACCCTGCAACACAGGCATGAAAAACACGAACACCTGCGGTAAATAAACCCAGGCTGAGGATTGATATTCGCTGCTGTAGGCTTTATCCAGATGCTGACAACCCGTGTCACAGTCTGCCTTCGGCGTCGGCTGGGCCAGCTCGTGGCAACTCATCGCCGCAACGGACGCGGCTGTCTGTGACCGTGCCGGAATCAACCCCGCCGCTTTCGCCATGCCCTGACAGAGCAGAAAAGCCGTCAACAGCAGGCTGAGCCACACCGAGAGGTGCTTGCGCGTACGTTTGGTCATCTTCACGGGTATACGCCCCGGATGGCCTGATCGCCTTGAATTGCAACAGGCAGCTCCACCCGGAAGCAGGTCTGCCTCGCGCCGGACGTGACCGTGACCTCCCCGCCATGCGCCTGAATAATACTCCGGGTAATCGCCAACCCAAGACCAGCGCCTTCATCCTGGCGTTGCCGCGATGCATCCACGCGGTAAAAGCGGTCGAACAGCCGGGGCAGATGCTCCATGGACACGGTATCACCCGTATTGCAGACCAGTACAGCCAAACGATCCGCTGAGGGCACCAGGCTGACTTTCACCATCGATCCAAGGTCGGCATGACGGAGGGCATTGGATAGCAAATTGCTGAAAGCCCGCCGCAACATCAGCGCGTCGCCCGAGGTTTGGCCCTCTCCTTCAACGCTCAAGACCAATTGTTTTTCCGCCGCCAAGGCGTCGTAAAACTCATACAGCGCCTCTATCTCGGCTCTGACATTCACGGGCGAGCGCTCAGGCACCACCAGACCATGATCAGCTTTGGCGAGGAACAGCATGTCACCGATCATCCGTCCCAGCCGCTCGAATTCTTCCAGGTTGGAATAGAGGACTTCACGGTACTCGTTGACATCACGCGGCTTTGACAGGCAAACCTGTGTCTGAGTCATG
>DASUIL010000016.1:0-9300 GCA_036273075.1 Fluviicoccus sp.
GCCGCACCACCGCACCCGCGACCTGCTGGCCACCGGCCTGCCGGTGCACGTGCTGGTCAATCCGGTGGAATACCACGGCCCGCACCTGTCGCTGGGCAACGACCGCATCCTCAGCGAGCGCATCGCCCGGCGGCTGCATGAACGCCTGAACACCGTGCGGGGCGAGAGCCATCCCTTCCTGGTCGGCGGCGTCATCGACTTTGGCAGCGACCCGACGCCCGGTGACGGCTCGGTAGGCGTCACCTACACGCAACTGGCGAAGCTGGTGAACGGCGTCTGCGACGGCCTGATCGCGCTGGGCGCAAGGCGGGTGGTCTTCCACACCTTCCACGGCTCGCCGTTCCATTGTCACGCCATCCATGCCGGGATTGACCGACTGGCGAAAGCGGGCATTCCCTCGCTGTCGGTCTTCGACCTGCTGCTGAACGCGGTGGTGAATTACGACGAAGCGCATTTCCGCGGCCTGCGCGACACGCTGGAGAATCCCGCTGATTTCGACATTGTCTTCCCGCGTCTGCCCTTCGATTTGCACGCCGGTTTCTTTGAAACCTCGGTGGCGCTGGAAGTGGCTCCGGACACGGTATCGGACATCTACCGCACGCTGCCGCCCTGCCCCGACCTGGATGTGCCTGCGCCGTTAAGGCCCGTGACCCGACTGCTGGGCGGATTGCCCGCGCTGGCGCGCGAGATCGAGCATACGTCGGTGGCGATGGCGTGGATGCAGCTGAAGCCGTTTCCGGGCTATACCAGCTATCCCTCACTGGCGACGCAGAAGGCGGGCGCGTTCTTTGTGGAGCAGCTGATACTTCCCCTGTACGAGGAAGGCTGCCAGAAAGTGTTGTGGGGCCGCGAACAAGCGCCGAAGGCGCAGTTCCAGTGGTTGCGGCCGGTGGCGGGGTTACTGGGGGGAAGGGTTTAACTTCCTCCCAGCGCCGCCCTCTCCCTGATCACCGTCACACTCTCCCCGCCAATCCCCCAGTTGTCGGTATTCACTTCATCAATCACCACCACCGTGGTGGCGGGGTTCTTGTTCAGCACCCGTTGCAGCAGTTCCGTCACCCCGGCGATCAGCTCGGCCTTCTTCTCCGGCGTTGCGCCGTCGGGGGTAATCTTGATGTTCACATACGGCATGATGACTCTCCTTTCGCTTACGGTTTTGACCCGTTGAAACTGCGGGCCGCCGCCAGCGCCAGACCACCCGCGACAATGCCCCAGAACGCCGACCCCACGCCCAGCAGGCTGACGCCGCTGGCCGTCACCAGGAAGGTGATGATGGCCGGTTCCCGTTCCGCTTCCCGCTCCACCGCCGTGGCCAGGCCGTTGCCGATGGTGCCCAGCAGGGCCAGCCCGGCCAAGGCCAGCACCAGTTCCTTGGGGAAGGCGGCGAACAGCGCGCTCACCGTCGCCCCGAATATGCCGATCAGCAGGTAGAACACCCCCGCCGACACCGCCGCAACATAGCGCCGGGGCAGTTCGTGGTGCGCCTCCCGCCCCAGCATGATCGCCGCCGTGATCGCCGACAGGTTGATGGCAAAAGCCCCGAACGGCGCCAGCGCCAGCGTCGCCGCCCCGGTCCAGCCCACCACCGGCGACACCGGCGGATTGAAGCCGGTGGCGCGGATGGCGGCCACGCCCGGCAGGTTCTGCGAGGCCATGGTCACCGCAAACAGCGGCACGCCCAGCCCCAGCAGCGTATGCCAGGAAAATTCCGGCATCATGAACACCGGCATCGCCATTTCCAGCCGCACCGAGCCCAGATGCAATTGCCCCAGCGCCGCCGCCACCGCGCTGCCGGTGAGCAGCGCGCCGATCACCGCATAACGCGGTTTCCAGCGCCGCATCAGCAGATAGGCCGCGAACATGGGGAAAACCAGTTCAAAGCGCTGCGTCATGGCGGTAAAGGCGTTCATGCCGAACTGCAGCAGGATGCCTGCCAGCATCGCCGAGGCCATCGACAGCGGAATCCGGTTCATCAGCCGCTCGAACAGCCCGGTAAAACCGACCAGCCCGATCAGCAGCCCGGACAGCATGAACGCGCCGATCGCCTCGCCCAGCGACACCCCCTGGCTGGCGATCAGCAGCGCCGCCCCCGCCGATGACCAAGCCGTGCCGATGGGTGTGCGGTAGCGAAGCGACAGGCCGATCGAGGTGACCGCCATGCCCACGCCCAACGCCCACAACCACGACGCCGTTTGCGCCGCCGTGGCGCCCAGCGCCTGTGCGGCCTGGAAAATCAGCACGCCGGAAGCGGTGAAACCTACCAGCACGGTAACAAAACCCGCCATGACGGCCGACAACGACGCATCGCGATACAAACGGACAGCCATCCAACACTCCGGCGGGTTTCAGGGGGGAAAGCAGTATCAGCCTTTCAGGCCTTCCGCCGCCAGCGCTTCCTGCACGGCCGGACGCGACGCCACGCGCTTCTGGAACGCGGTCAGCACCGGCCAGGCCGACAGGTCGATACCCACCATCCGCGTCCAGTTCAGTACGGTGAACAGGTAGCCGTCCGCCACGGTGAATTGCTCGCCGAACAGGTAGCTCTGGCCGTCCAGACGGGCGCTGAGCAGGTCGAAACGCGCCGCCAGCATCGTCTTCACCTGTTCCTTCCACTCAGCCGGGGCATTGGGGTTGAACAGCGGCGAGAAGCTCTTGTGCAGTTCGGTGCTGATGTAGTTCAGCGTCTCCTGCAGGCGGTAGCGTTCCAGCGTCCCGGCGGCGGGAGCCAGCCCGGACTGGGGAGCCTGGTCGGCAATGTACTGGACGATGGCCGGGCCTTCGGTCAGCAGGCTGCCGTCCGGCAGCTGGATGGCGGGCACATAGCCTTTGGGGTTAACGGCGCGGAAATCGCTGCCGTCGCTGAGCGTCTTGGCGCGGAGGTCGACCTTCACCAGCTCTACCGGCAGACCGGCTTCACGCAGGGCGATATGGGGAGACAGCGAGCAAGCGCCGGGGGAAAAATACAGTTTCATGATCTTGGTTCCTCGGGTGGGTTGAATCCGTGCACAGAGCATAATCATTTCGCTTTACGGGATAAACCTTCTATCATGGAACAATCCATTTTATTTTCCGGGACAATCATGGACCGTCTTGAAGCCATGCGCGTGTTCTGCACCGTCGTTGATACCGGCAGCTTCGCCGCCGCCGCCGAACGCCTGAACGTGTCCACCAGCGCCGTCTCGCGCTGGGTGGCGCAGCTGGAAAGCCATCTGCAGGCGCGGCTGCTGAACCGCACCACCCGCCGCCTGGGCCTGACGGAAAGCGGCCAGGCCTATTACGAACGTTGCGCGCAATGGCTGCAGGAACTGGAAGCGATCGAGGCCGCCGTCGGCGAGCAGTCGCTGAACCCGCAGGGCACGCTGCGCATCACCACCTCGGTGGGCTTCGCGCTGAACTACCTGTCCCCGGCGTTGGCCGAGGCACGGCAACGCTTCCCGCAGTTGCAGTTCCATGTCTCGCTGTCCGGCCGGGTGGTGGATCTGGTGGAGGAAGGCTTCGACCTGGCGCTGCGCATCGGTCCGGTGGGATCGCAGAATCTGGTGGCGCGCGAGATCGGCCGCACCACGCTGCTGCATGTGGCTTCGCCGGACTATCTGACCAGCGCCCCGTCCCTGCGCCAACCGGATGACCTGGGCGCGCACGACTGCCTGCTGTACGAACATGATTCCGACAAGGGCCAATGGCGCTTCACCGGCCCGGACGGGCGTCGGCATGAGATCAAGGTCTCCGGATCTGTGCAGAGCGACAATTCGGAATTCCTGATGGAAATGGCGGCGCAAGGTCAGGGCGTGTTCAGCACGCCCTGCTACATCGCCAGGCCGCATCTGGAAGCCGGTCGCGTGGTGCGGGTGCTGCCGGAATATGAAAGCGAGACGCTGCCGATCTATGCGGTGTATCCGAACCGGAAGCACCTGTCGGCGAAAGTGCGGGCGTTTACCGGGTTCTTTGCGGAATGGATGCGGGAACGGGAAGCCCGGCAATACCGGGAAGAAAAGCGGCCGGAAGCGGAAAATCCGCTGCGGGCCGTCGTCAGGAGCGCCTGATCCGTCAGCCTTGCCGGGACGGACGCCGCCTCGCCCAACTACAGGACCCGTCTTCCGGGCTCCGCCTGCATGTCCCGCCATTGCTGCGGCGTTTCCCCCGACATGGTCTTGAAGGCGCGGCTGAAGGCATGGCGGCTGGTGAAGCCGGAGCGCTCCGCGACATTGGCGATCGGGATCTTGCGGTTGGCCAGCAGCTCGCGCGCCAGACGGAACCAGGCTTCGTTGGCCAGCTCCTTGAAGGAAGTCTCTTCGCGCGCCAGCTTGCGGTTCAGGGTGCGTGGCGACACATGGATGAGGTCGGCAAAATCTTCCAGCGACGGGAATTTCCCTTCATTGGCCAGCAGCATCAGTTCTCCGCCGACAAAAGACGCAAATGACTGCGAGGCCATCCGCGCCTGCATCTCGCTGTCCAGGATGGAGTTCGCCAGCAAGTGCGTGGCTTCATTGGGCCGCCGGGTCTTCATGTCCAGGTAGCGGGACTGGCTGACCAGGCCGTTGAAGCTGCTGTTGAACTCTACCTCGCATTCAAAGGCTTCCCGGTATTCCTCCAGCCTCGGCCTGCCGTTGGCATCCACACCGGCGTCATGGCGGAAATGGATCGTCCGGGGAATGCCTTCCGGCATGGTTTCCCGGCTGATGATATTGACGATGCCGGCGGTCAACTCCAGCAGGAACCGGTTCATCCTGCCCATGTCGGCAATCAGCTCCAGCTCCAGTCGGCTGGTCACCGGTCCTTCAATCAGCGACGCCCGGATTGCCGGCGCATACAGGGGCATGTAACGGATGGCCACCGCCAGCGCATCGCGCGCGGTGAAGGCGCTCAGGGCCGCCAGCCCGGCAAAGCCCGCGCTGGTGGCGGAATAGTAGCCCAGCCAGTCCTTGAGCCGGATCTGTTTCAGGGTCCGCTCCTTCACCCAGACATGCAGGGCGAGCAGGGTGTCGCCGTCCAGGGAAAACGTCGCCTCGTCATAGTGTTGCCGTGAAATGCCCAGATGCTGCAGCACCTCATCAAAGCCGATACCCCAATCGCTGTTATCCAGCACATGCCGGATTGGCTCCAGAGTGGTCTTGGGGAAGCGTAATTCTTTTCGGGACGGGTTCATGGGCATCTGATCCACGGAAGGGAAACCCGGGGCCAATTCATGCGGACGCGCCGTGATGGCCTTGGGACGGTTCAGCCCCCGATGCAGGAATATGAATAATTATTGTGCGTTTATCCTAGTCCACCCTCCCCGCCGTTGTCGACCCGGCCAGACCCGCAAGTTGTCCATTTCTGCCCCCTATCTGGCGAGATTGGAGCCGCCCCACCCGTTAAGGTGGCCAATGTGAACAGGATCACATTTCAACCCCGTGAAAAACCGAACACGGGCTTGTTCCCAACCGGTCCCCCACGAGAAGGAAAAGACCCATGACAACAACAACGACCTTCGGAAAACTGGCCGCTCTGACCGCCCTGTCGCTGGGCTTCGCCGTGACGCCCACCGCCGCCCAAGCACAGATTGCCGGTCACAACGTCATCCTGGTGCATGGCTTCATCATCACGGACCTGGCCCAGCCGCCGACGATGGCGGAAGTCCTGGCCCGCCGCAAAGTCTCCGACTACTGGCAGCAAAGGGCCGAAGGCTACCTGAACTGGTCCGGCGCCGAGCGGCTGGAAGGCGGCATCGCCCGCATGGTGTTCGAGCAGGCCAAGGGCTACGCCGCACAGGGACTGTGCAATAACGGCTGCGTACTGGTCACCCACAGCACCGGGGACCTGGTGGCGCGCTACTTCATGCAGAACCAGGCCAACTGGATGCGCAATGCCGGGCTGCAGCCGCTCAAGATCATCGCCACGCTGGATTATGCGGGCGCGGGCGGCGGCACCGATCTGGCGGATGTCGCCGTGGCGGCCGCCAACAGCGAGTATGTCCCCGAACCCATGAAATGGGCCGCCGGGGCGATGCTGGGGCTTGATCTGGACGTGACCGACTACAAGGATCTGGGCGTGGTCATCGACCTGCAAACGGCGGTGGCGCGCAGCCATGCCACCGCGCCGAACAACGTCCCGCGACTGCGCTTCTCCGCCAGCGGCGGCGACCTGACCGAGATCGGCATGGGGCAGGTGCGCACCGTGACCAAGACCATGATTCGGGGCGCGGATGACACGGTCGTCCCGGCGCACTCCAGTTGCGGCGCATCCGCACCGGACGCCATCGAAAGTTGCTCCGGTTCGGTGGACTACAACGGCAAGCGCACCGCCGCCTACGGACCGCGCGGCCTGTTCTACAACCACTTCCCGGTGCTGATGGCCGCCAACTATGACCACTTCAACATCGTCAAGGACGAGCAGCACGGTCTGGTGACTTACGTCCTCAACAGCTTCCTGGCCGGGCTAAGCGTCGACTTCCAGACCTATACCAAAACCCTTACCCGCAACTGGTGGGAGCTGTGGAAGGAGGCCGGTACCTGGCAGTACGTCAAGGACTCGGACTCGAAGTCGCTGACCCGGCTGATCTACGAAACCTTCAACCAGTGAAGACGACGCCGCCATGAAGCACGTCAAGGCTTTGGGGTACGGGCTGGCCGTTACGGCCGCCCTGCTGGGTTCGGCAGGTCTGTTGTGGTCCCTGTCCACGACCGACCCGGAGTCCCCGGCTTTCGCGGCAAGGACGGAGGGGAACGCCGGGCCTGCCAACGGGCCTTCAGGCAACGACATCAAGCCACCTGTCGCCTCCGGAGGTCCGGGCCATCACGAGGATGTGCCCGCCGCCATGCGCGCGCAACTGGCGGATATCGCCGAGGCCTACGCCGTGAACGCGCGCTTCCCCGATTACTCCCGCCCCCTGCAGGCGAACGACTGGAACCTGCTGCATCCGCGCGCGTTCATTCCCCGCCGGTCGCCGGTGGCATCTGTCCCCGGACTGTCTGCCTCCCTTGTCCTGGATCGCTACATTCTCGACCGCAACGCCGACCAGCCGGTCAAGGTCGTGCTGGCCGGAAATCCGGGAACCCGTGAAGGAGTTTCCCTCTCAGCAGCCAATGTCTGGCTGCAGCAAAACGGCCGGCGCAGCGCCATGACCGCCCTGGCCGACAACGGACAGGCTTTTTCGGGTGTCATCAATGCCGCCGTGCTGCGCTCCCTGCCGCCGGGTGAAACGGCGGTGATGGCGCAACTGGAACTCAGCAACGGCCAACGCACCAACGTCAGTGCCATGATCCGGTTGTACGAGCCGCAGGCGCGGCTGGTCCGTCTCGGCGAGTCCCGTGTCGAAGGGGCGGATCTGGTCATTCCGGCCAACTTCGAGGTGCGCAGCCCCGGTCACTACCTGGTGGCCGCGAACCTTTTTACCGCCGACGGACGCGAGCCGGTCAGCCACCTCAATGCCGAGTTGGCGCTTTCCCCCGCCAACCCGGCGGGCCTGCTGAAGGTCCATGCCGTGACCTTGCGTACCAAAGGC
Organism: Fluviicoccus sp.; assembly: GCA_036273075.1. Taxonomy (GTDB): domain Bacteria; phylum Pseudomonadota; class Gammaproteobacteria; order Pseudomonadales; family Moraxellaceae; genus Fluviicoccus. The sequence goes on from DASUIL010000016.1 coordinate 7,484, forward strand.
ACGGAGGGCCCCTACCTGCTGAAGGATTTCGATATCACCCGACTGCCCGACGCCCCGGGAGATGCCACCGGCTTCGGCTCAACCGCGCTTGAAACCGCCACGGTGCGCGGTTTCCCGCTGGACAGTTACAGCCCGGAACCCTACGAGGACCCGGCGGCGGCGGAAAAGCTGGCCTTCCTGCAAAAGATGGCGGCCGGAAAATGACTTTGCTGAACGATTCCCCCGAAACCGCACCGGGTGCGGTGCGTGACAAAACCAACAACAACAGGACTCGCCACACCATGAAAATCCCAGGACGCCCGATCTCTCCCCTGCTTCCCCGAATTCCGCGCTCAGGCCATGTCCTGATGCTGACCCTGCTGGCTTCAACGCCGGTCATGGCCCTGACAGCAACGGAAGCCGCCAACGGCCTGGCCCAGGGCTGCTTCGCCATCCAGTCACCGGGGAGCGGCACTTTTCTGGCACGACATCAAGGCCTGCTGACCAACGATCTGGCCTACCGATTCCAGAACCTGGGCATCAGCAGCGCCGATCACTTCTTCGTCAAGCCGGCCGCCCTGGGCGAGTTCATGATGACGGACCGCCGGGGCGCCTATCTGGCCAGCCTGGCCCCTGCCGTTGAATCCCCCGCCCCCGTCCCCAGCCTGGGCGCCGAATGGGTCATCAGCGCCCGGGAAGTTTCCCCCAACAACTTCCTCTACCAGTTCAAGAACCGTCTGACCCAGCAAAGCATCCGCTACGACTACGTGCGCACCGACTGGGTGAAGACCTGGTGGGGCAGTTATCCGGTACCCACTCCGGTCTCCGAAACCCAGTTCCGGCTGGTCGCGCAGTCCGATTGCCGTGCCTACCCGGAAATCACCTCCAACGTGCGGGGTGACCGCAACCTGCTCAAGGGGAATGTCAGTGCACCAGTTCGCGGCTACGTGGACGCCCACACGCACATTACTTCCTACGAGTTCATGGGTGGCCGTGTGATGCATGGTTCGCCGTTCCACCGCTGGGGCGTGCCCTATGCGCTGGATGACAGCCGCCGCACCCACGGTGTCAACGGTTCGCTAGACCTGATCGGGAACATCTTCGTCTACGGCACCCCGACCCATCAGTACGATACCCGCGGCTGGCCGGATTTTCCGTGGTGGCCGAACCATGAGCAGCTGACCCATTCCGGTTACTACTACAAGTGGATGGAACGCGCCTGGCTGTCGGGGTTGCGGATCACCGTGGCGCAGGTGGTGGAAAACGAGGTGCTGTGCAACGCGCAGTCCGTCATCAACCCGGTTGGCTGGGTGGGTCACAACAGTTGCAACGAAATGGACAGCATCCGCCTGCAGGTCAAGCGGCTGCGCGAAATGCAGGATTACATCGACGCGCAATACGGCGGTCCGGGCAAGGGCTTCTTCCGCATCGTGACCTCGGCCGCCGACGCCCGCCGGGTGATTGCCGACGGCAAGCTGGCGGTGGTGATGGGCATCGAGGCCTCCGAAACGCTGAACTGCGGCGCACATGACTACTGCAGCATCGCCACCATCGAAGCGGGCCTGAACGAACTCTACAAGCTGGGCATCCGCGGTATGTTCCCGGCCCACAAGTTCGACAACCAGCTTAGCGGCGCTGTTCTGGAAGACGGCTTCATCAACGTCGGTGAAGCCCTTTCGACCGGCCATTATTACGAAGCCGAGCCTTGCAACGCCGAGACCCGGGGCAAGCCCATGACCAGCGGTATCCCGCTCGTTGGCCAAGTGCCGCCCATCAGTACCCTGACGGGCCAGATCGGCGTAACACCCACCTACTCCAAGAGCGATGACCTGTGCAAC
>DASUIL010000017.1:0-5220 GCA_036273075.1 Fluviicoccus sp.
TTATCATGGTGTCATTCCGGCAGACGGAGTTGGGAAATCATTGGGGCTTATGATAACAGCCGCCGCCCGCGCGCAACATTGACTTCGACGCAGGGCGGGGCCGTCAGTGCGGCGGGCTTATTCGTCCTTCATGCTGCATTCGGCATTGGCGGGATCCACCTTGCAGCGGATCTTCTTCAAGACCTTGATCATGCGCGGATCGTAATAGCCATCCTTGGTCATCTGGATGCGTGCTTCCCGCATCATGATCTTGTAGCGTTTTTCATCCTCCGGCGTCAGCGCCATCCAGTATTTCTCGGGAATGTCCTTTTCCAGCTTGTCGACGTAGGCGAACAATTCGTCCAGGAAGCTGTCCATGAATTGCAGCGCCACCGCGCGCAGGCTCAGCATCTTCTGATCCAGGTCGGGCAGTTTCTGCTTCAGGCGGTCGCGGTTGATCACCAGGCTGCCGGTAATCTGCGCCAGCGGGAAGCGGTAGATCGCGCCCTTGGTGCCCAGGCCGCGATACAGTTCCATCGGCCGGAAGGCAATCGCCGGGGCGGCAATGATGTCGACCTGACCGTTGTTGAACTTGCCCGCGAAGTTGGTGATGTCGGACGCCACCGGCTGCGCGCCCAGCTTCTGCACCATTTCCGCCTGCGACTTGTCCCAGTCCAGCACAGCGATCTTCTTGCCCGCCGCCTTCTCGATCGAGTTGATCTCGCGGTCGCGCACCATCACGTACAGCGCGCCCACCGGCAGCACGCCGACAATCTGGTAGGGCTCGGTAATCGACAGCGGAATCAGCTTCGGATCCAGCAGCGTCTTCAGCAGTATGCGCATATGCTCATAGGAAGGAACCGCGCCCACCGAGTCGATGGTGCCGATAAACGAGTTGAACTGGCGCGCGCGCAGCGTGGAAATCCCGGCGGCATCGCATTGTCCGGCCTTGAAGTTCTCGGCGGTGATGCGCTCGTCGGTGAAGACCTGGATTTCGGTGAAGACATTCCAGCGGCGGGCAATCAGCACCAGGTCCTTGGCGCGGCTGTAGAGTTCGCCGTTCTTGCCCAGAATGTCGAACAGACACACCGAAATGTGCAGCGGTTTTTCCAGGGGCGGCGGCAGGCCGCCTTCACCGGGCTTCAGGTCCTTGGCGATCGCCAGGATTTCGGAACCGTGCGCGGGAGCGGCGGGCAGCGTCGCCAGCGGCAGCATCAGGGTCAGGGAGCAGAGCAGGGCGGACAGGTGCATGGTCAGTCGCTGGAACATGGCAGGGAACCTCGGCGCGGCTGTCTGCCGACAGGCGCGAATTGTTATTCTGGGAAGCAACATCTGAACATAGTCCGCCGGGCTTCGGTCGTATATGGCCCAAATGACAAAAAGAAAGGGCGGATCGTGCAAGCGGTCCGCCCCGATATTTCCTCCGGCAAGGCTTACTCGTCGTTAAGCGAGCACTCGGCCTCGGTCGGATTCTGCTTGCAGCGCACTTTTTTGAGCAGCTTCATCATCTTCGGATCGTAATAGCCTTCCTTGGTCATCTGGATGCGCGCTTCGCGCATCATCTGCTTGAAGCCGTCTTCGTTGGCCTTGTCCAGCGGCAGCCAGTATTTGGCGGGAATATCCTTTTCCGTCTTTTCCAGCAGCTTGAAAATCTGGTCCAGCATCTGGTCCATGAATTGCCCGGCAATGCCGCGGAAGGTGGACAGCTTGTCATCGAGGTCCGGCAGCTTTTTCTTGATGCGGTCGCGGTTGATCACCAGGCTGGCGGTCATCTGCGCCAGCGGGAACTTGTAGATGCCGCCGTATTCGCCCAGGCCGCGATACAGCTCGAAGGGGCGGTAGGCCAGCGCCGGCATGACAATGATGTCCACCTGACCGTTGTTGAACTTGCCGCCGATATTGGTGAGGTCGGCCGATACCGGTTGCGCGCCGATGCGCCGAACGATCTCGGTCTGGGTCTTGTCCCAGTCCAGTACGGCAATCTTCTTGCCCGCCGCCTTTTCAATCGAGTCGATGTGGCGGTTGTTGACGTGCACGTAGGCGCCGCCGATCGGCATCACGCCCAGGATCTGGTAGGGGCCGGTAATGGTCATCGGCGCGACTTTCGGATCGAGCAGGGTATGCAGCAACAGGCGCATGCTGGCATAGTCGGGCACGCCGCCCACCGAGTCGATGCTGCCCATGAAGGGGTTGAACTGGCGGGCGCGCAGGGTGGAAATCCCGGCGGCGTCGCACTGGCCGACCTTGAAGTTCTCGGCAGTGACGCGCTCATCGGTGAAGACCTTGAGATCGGCATAGACGTTCCAGCGCTGGGCGATCAACGCCAAGTCCTTGGCCTGGCTGTAGAAATCGCCGTTCTTACCCTGGAAGTCGAAGAAGCAGACGGTGACGTGCAGCGGCTTTTCCAGCGGCGGCGGCAGGCCGTCCTCTCCGGGCTTCAGCTCTTCGGCGGCGGCCAGGATTTCGGATTCGGCGAGGGCCGGGACAGCGGCGGTCAGCAGGCAGCAGGCCAGCAGATGATGTGAAAGCCGTTTCAGGAAAGCACCCATGCATGGACTCCGTGCGGCGCGGCTGTACGGACAACCGCGTCTTGATTATTGTTATGGCGGCGGGTTTTTCGAGTAAAAACTCTAACCGCAATTGCGGGCGATGGTAGGGCATGATTATCGGAAAAACAAGCCGCTGATCCGGTCGGTGCCGTCTCGGCCATTGACGGCGCGAAAAAGGCGATCGTTGCTCGCGGAAAATCCGGCGGGCGTTATCGGCCGCATCTGTCGGCTCCATGGAGAAACAAGGCATGCAATACCGTCTGGAAGACATTGAGACCTTCCTGCAAGTCGCCGACACCGGCAGCATCACCCAGGCCGCCGAGCGTCTGTGCGTCAGCAAGTCGGTGATCAGCAAGCGCATCGTGCGGCTGGAAGGCATGCTGGGCATCGCCCTGCTGCACCGTTCCACGCGCGGCGTGACCCTGACCGATCGCGGCCAGGCCTTTAGCCAGCGCGCCCTGCGCATCATTGAAGACCTGAACCTGGCGGCGGACGAAGTCGCCGAGCACGGCAACGAGCTGGTCGGGCAGATCCGTATCGCCGGGCCGCTCAGTTTCGGTTCGCGCTATCTGGGCGAACTGCTTTTCCCTTTCATGGCGCATCATCCGCGCCTGCAGGTATCGCTGGATCTGGAGGACCGCACCGTCGATCTGGTGCGCGAAGGCTATGACCTCGGCATCCGCGTCACCCGTTCCCCGGCGTTGGAACTGCGCGCCCGGCAGCTGGCGGTCAGCCGCCGCGTGGTCTGCTGTAGTCCCGCCTATGCCGAAAAGCACGGCCTGCCGAAAACACTGGATGACCTGCTGAAGCACGAGGCCATCGGCTACTCCAATGTCAGCGCCAGCCAGTTGTGGCAGTTCGAGCCGGAAACCCCCGGCGGCGAAGTGCGGGCGCTGGCGATGCGCGGCCGCATCATGGTCAACAACGGCGAATCGGCCCGCTCTGCGGCCGTTGCCGGGCTGGGCGTGGCCATGCTGCCGCTGTTCATCGTCGGCGACGCGCTGTGCAAGGGCGACCTGATCATGCTGCCCGACCTGGCCGAGCCGGTGCCCGACCACATCTTCGCCGTCTACCCGCAAACCCGTTATGTCAGCCGGGCGGTGCGCGGCGTCATTGATTACCTCGTCACGTCCCTGAGCGAAACCCCGCCTTGGGAGCGCGGCCTGCCGTGCCGTGGTGTTCGCCCCTTGGAAACACCCTGAGCATCCCGGCGACGCTTCTGCCGGTCCGGTATCGGCATTACAGTGGGCGTATCCACTGAATGAGGGTTTCATCATGAAAATCAGACAAGTGACCGGGCTGGTGCGCGGTCAGGCTGCCAGCGATGGCGCGGGCGTGAAGCTGTCGCGGGTGATCGGCAATGGCCAGTTGCCCATGCTCGACCCGTTCCTGATGCTCGACGAGTTCCGCTCGGACGAAGCCGGAGACTATATCGCCGGTTTCCCCGACCACCCGCATCGCGGCTTTGAAACCGTGACCTACATGCTGGCCGGGCGCATGCGCCACCACGACAACCAGGGCAACAGCGGGCTGCTGGAAGCGGGCAGCGTGCAATGGATGACCGCCGGGCGCGGCATCGTGCACTCGGAAATGCCGGAGCAGGAAGACGGCCTGAGGTGGGGCTTCCAGCGGTGGATGAATCTGCCCGCCCGCGACAAGATGATGCCGCCGCGCTATCAGGACATCCGTCCCGAACAGGTGCCGGAAGTGGCGTTTGACGGCGGCAAGGTCCGGGTGATTGCCGGGGAATTCGCGGGAGTGGCCGGGCCGGTGGAGGGCATTGTCACCGCGCCGCTGTATCTGGATGTACGGCTCAACGCGGGCGGGCAGTTCGCGACGGCGGTTCCCGAGGGGCATCATGCCTTTGCCTATGTGTATCAGGGCGGGGCGGTGATTGCTGGGAAGCCGGTGGCGCGTGGCCAGCTGGCCGTTCTGGGCGAGGGTGACCGGGTGGAAGCGGCGGCGGGCGATGAACCGGCGTCGTTGATTCTGGTGGCGGCGCAGCCGTTGCGGGAGCCGGTGGCGCGTTATGGTCCGTTCGTGATGAATACGCAGGCGGAGATTCATCAGGCCTTTGCGGATTTCAGGGAAGGGCGGTTTTGACAGGAAGCCGGAGTTGAGCCTGAAACAGGCTCACTCCGGCAACTCCTCAAATCACCCCTGTACTCCCCACCAGCACAAACACCCCGATCGCCGCAAAAATAGCTGCACAAATCCCGTGGATCAGCTTCAGCGGCAGCTTCTGCGCGAAATGGTTGCCGAGATATACCGCCGGCACGTTCGCCAGCATCATGCCCAGCGTGGTGCCGCAAATCACCCACACAAAATCGGCGGCGTAACGCGCGCCCAGCGCCACCGTGGCAATCTGCGTCTTGTCGCCCATTTCCGCCAGGAAGAAGGCGATGGTGGTGGCGCCAAACACGCCGAAGCGGTGTTCCTTTTCGCCTTCCTCGTCATCCATCGTGTCCGGCACCAGAATCCACGCCGCCATGGCGATGAAGGACAAGCCCAGAATCCAGCGCATCGCTTCCGCGCCAATCAGTTGCGTCAGCCACATGCCCACCGCCCCGGCAAAGCTGTGATTGACAATGGTGGCGACAAAAATACCGGCGACAATGGGGACAGGCTTGCGGAAGCGGGCGGCCAGCAGGAAGGCGAGCAGTTGGGTTTTGTCACCCATTTCAGCAAGGGC
>DASUIL010000018.1:0-6117 GCA_036273075.1 Fluviicoccus sp.
CGCCCTTGGTCCGCTGACCCCGGAACAGACCCGCGCCTCCATCCGCCGCGTGCGTGAACTCACCGACAAACCCTTTGGCGTGAATTGCGCGCTGATCATGCCCGGTGCGAAGGAAAACGCGCAGGTGGCGCTGGACGAGCAGGTGCCGGTGATCAACTTCTCGCTGGGCAAGGGCGACTGGCTGATTGAAGGCTGTCATGCCTACGGCGGCAAGGCCATCGCCACGGTGACCACGGCGAAGCATGCGCTGGCGGCGGAAGCGCAGGGCGTGGACGCCTTGCTGGTGACCGGTCACGAGGCGGCGGCGCATGGCGGCGAGGTCACCTCGCTGGTGCTGGTGCCCGCCATTGCGGATGCGGTGAAGATTCCGGTGATCGGCTGCGGCGGCTTCGCCGACCAGCGCGGCCTGCTGGCGGCGCTGGCGCTGGGCGCGGAGGGCGTGGCGATGGGTTCGCGTTTCGCCACCTGCGCCGAAAGCCCGGTGCATGCCCGCACCAAGCAGGCCGTGATCGAGAAGGACCAGCACGACACCGTCTATTCCGCCAACTTCGACGGCCTGCCCGCGCGCTACATGAAAACCCCCACCGCCGACCGCCTGACGCGCAAGCCGATGGGCTTCATTCCCGCCGCCTGGCATGCGCTGCTGGCCGCCCGCGCGCTGGCGGTGCCGGTGTGGAAGGTGCTGGCGGGATTGCTGGTGGAACCAGGCAAGATCCGGCTGCTGGCGTTGTTCGGGGCCGCCACGCCGCGCCTGAAGGCCGCCACCGAACAGGGCGACCTGGAAACCGGCATGCAGTTCATCGGCCAGTCGCAGGGACTGATCCGTGACGTAGTGTCGGCCGAGGTGGTCATGCAGCGGGTGGTGGGGGAGATTGACCTGGGGTGGAACAAGGTCGCGGGAAAAGTCACCGCGTAGGGGCGCACTGCGTGCGCCCTTGCGGAGGAATCGCCGTGAGACCCGACGGTCAGGCAGCCCCGCAGTCTTTCTGCCGCCGTATCCTGAAGATGCTGCCCAGCAGCATCAACCCGCACAGCCCCATGACAGGCAAATAGCCATAACGCAGGTAGGGCGTGGTACCCGAGGTCATGTAGACCTCGCCGCGCAGCACGGTGCGCCGGAATTGCGGCGCCTGCGCCACAATCACGCCCTGCTCGTTGATGATGGCGGAAATGCCGTTGTTGGTGCCGCGCACGAACCACTTGCCGTTTTCCAGCGAGCGCATCCGCACCATTTGCAAATGCTGGTCCGGGCCGATGGAGTTGCCGAACCAGCCGTCGTTGCTGATGGTGATCAGGAAATCGGCGTTGCGGGCGTTGCGGCGCGTCAGTTCCGGATAGGCCACCTCGTAGCAGATGGCGGCTCCGGCGCGATAATCCCGCACGGTCAGCGGCGGCTGCTCCGCTGTCCCGGCGCTGAAGCTGGACATGTCGCGGCTGAAGAAGGGGATGCTGCCGCGCAGCAGGCTTTCAAAGGGGATGTATTCGCCGAACGGCACCAGCCGCTGCTTGAAGTACAGCCCGTAACCCTGGCCGATGGCGGCGATGCTGTTGTAGAAGGGCGGAATGCCCTGCTTGTCCAGCTTGCGCAAGTCGGCGAAGGGAATGCCGGTGACCAGCGTGGAATGCGCCGTCAGCGCATTGTTTTCCATCTCGGCCAGGAAATCGGCGGCTTCGTACTGGAACATGGGAATGGCGGCCTCCGGCCAGACCACCATGTCCTGTCCCCACTCCGTCTTCGACCACTGGCGGTAGATGTCCAGCGTCTTGTCGCGCCATTCCAGCTGCCACTTCACATCCTGCGGGATATTGCCCTGCACGATGCTGACGCCCAGTTTGCGCGCCGGGTCGACGGTGGTCCAGACGTGCAGGCCCAGGGCCGAACCGATGGCCCAGATCATCGGCGCCATCAGCGCCGCCGGCCAGCAGTGCCGCCCGTATTTCACCAGCGCCGCCAGCAGCTGCGCGCTGACAATCGCCATCAGGCCGACGCCGAAGACGCCCAGCACCGGCGCATAGTTCTCCAGCGGCGTATCCAGGAAGGCGTAGCCGGTATACAGCCACGGAAAGCCGGTGAACAGCCAGCTGCGCATCCACTCAAAAGCCACGAACAACGGCGCGAAGGTCAGCAGCGGCGCGCGGTCCAGCCGGAAACGGCGGTAAAGGAATGCCATCAGCGCCGTCAGCGAGCCCATGATCAGCGCCACCAGCCCGACCATGATCACCGACAGCCAGGCGGGCGTATTTCCGTAGTCATGTACCGAGATGTACAGCCACCAGACACCCGCGCCCCACAGGCCGATGCCGTACATCCAGCCCAGACGGGCGGCGCGGCCGGGACGCTGGCCGTGCAGCAGTTCCGCCAGCAGCACCGGCGACAGCAGGGCCAGACCCCAGATATGGAACGGCGCCAGCGCCAGGACGAACATGGCCCCGGCCAGCAAGGCGGTGACCGGCGCGGTCCAGGGGCCGCGCAGGTGTGCAAGCAGTTTATTCATGCGGAATCTTTTCGACCTTGAGGACGCGGATCATGCGGGCGTCGGCCGCGAGGACGGTAAAGCGGAAGGGACCGATGTCCATGGATTCATTGATGTTCGGCAGCCGCTCGAACTCGCTGAGCACAATGCCGCCGACAGTGTCGAAGTCCTCGTTGCTGTAACGGGTGCCGAACTGCTCGTTGAACTCGGGGATGGGCGTGATCGCCTGCACCACCCAGCTGCCGTCTTCCTGCTCGCTGATCCAGTGCGAGTCCTCGTCGGCATCGTCATGCTCATCGTGGATGTCGCCGACGATCTGTTCCAGCGCGTCTTCCAGCGTCACCAGTCCGGCCACGCCGCCGTACTCATCGACCACGATGGCCAGATGGCTTTGCTTGTCGCGGAACTCGCTGAGCAGCTTGTCGATATGGGCGGTTTCGGGAATGCAGAAGGCGGGGCGCAGATAATCCTTCAGGCTGAAGCGTTCGTTGTTGCGGCCGATCATGCGCAGCAGGTCTTTCGCCAGAAGGATGCCGATCACTTCGTCGGAGTTGTCCTCGGCCAGCACCGGAAAGCGCGAGTGGGCGGACTCGATCAGCACCGGCAGGAAGTCCTTCGGCTCGTCGTCGTCGCGGATACAGATCATTTGCGCGCGCGGCACCATGATTTCCCGAACCTGCATGTCGGCCACGCGCAACGTGGCCTCGATGATGCGTTCCGCCTCGGCGTCCAGCACGCCGCGCTTGCCCGCGCTGCGGATGATCTCGCGCAGTTCCTGCCGGTCTTGCGGCTCGTTGCTCAGCAATCCGGTCAGGCGGTCCAGCCAGGATTTGTTCGGTTCGTTGCCTCGGTCGTCACTCATGGTTCGCGGAAGGTGGTTGAAGATGCGCAGATTGTGCAGTCAGCCCACCGGAATTACCAGTCATCTTGTCTGTGCCGTCAATCCGCTTGCAATCCCGGGGGTGCTGCTAATACCCTTTGGGGCTGTCGGGCCTGTATGGCCATGGTGGATAACAAGCCCACCCCTTTGGTCACGCGCCGGAAAGCGTGCTGAAAAGGCGAGTCAGGCATTCTTGCAGGAGTAGAACGTGAAATTGCTATTTATTGTTGCCCTGATTGCTTGCGATATCCTGCTGGCCATATTCCTGGCCGGTCATGCAGGATGGGGGTGGGTGGTGGCCGGCTTTGTGCTGATGGCGCTGGCCGGCTTCAAGCTGATCCATTCCGTGGCAATGATCCTGGGGCCGGGGCTGCGCGAGGGTAAGCTGGCCAACGGTCAGGATGAGCAGGCCGTTTACGGTTTGTGCCGGGCGTTTTCCGGCGTGCTGCTGATTCTGCCGGGCTATCTCAGTGATGTGGCCGGACTGGTGTTGCTGGTTCCCGCCGTGCAGCGCAAGGCTGTCGCCGGTATGTCCCGCGCCATGCAGTCGCGTAACGGTCGCCTGCAGGGCGTTCTGGATGAAGTTTCCCGAGGGGATGGCAAATGAAAAAGTTCCTTCTGGCGCTGCCATTCTTGCTGCTGGCCGGCTGCGACCAGCCGCCGCCCTCCGGCGAAATCCGCAAGGTGGATACCGGCCGCAAGGAAACCCGCACCCTGGAAGCCGCCAGCGCCGTCGGTTATGACGGTAAGGCCATCCGCCAGAAAGTGGACAAGGGGCTGGATGCCAACGACGAATACAACCGCAAACTGCAGGAACAGGCCGACCAGTAAGTCAGGCCTTCACGCCGCTTGCAGCGGCGGTTATCCTTGGATCCCGACAATTCACTCTGACTAAGGAAGGTTACGGCATGAACAATACCAATCCCTATCAATCTCCCCAGACCCAGGTCAGCTTCCAGCAGGACAATACCGCGCTGCTGGAGCAGGTTGCTGCCGGCCAGAAACTGGTGATTTACTCCATCCTGGCCAATTTTCTGGGCGCGGCCCTCAGAGCGCCTTTTCCGGCGTTGTACTGGCTACTGGCAGTGGCAGCACTCGTGATGGCCATCTGGGGGCTGGTCAAGCTTGGACGGGGCATGGAGGCCAGTATGCTGGGCAAGGTTTTCGCCTTCATTTGCCTGTTCATTCCCCTGGTCAACCTGCTTGTCCTGATCAGCATCAATTTCCGCGCCAGCCGCTTGTTGCGCGAAGCCGGCTATGAGGTGGGACTGCTGGGCGTGAAATAGGCCCCGGCCTCACTCAACAGCCAGGTAGGGATTGGCAATGCCCAATCCCGCCAGCACCTGAATCTCCAGCCCTTCCATTTCCTCGGCCTCGTCATCCTCGATATGGTCGAAGCCCAGCAGGTGCAGCACGCCGTGCACCGTCAGGTGCGCCCAGTGATCGCGCGCCGCCTTGCCCTGTTCCTCCGCCTCCGCGAACACCACCGGCACGCAGATGATGATGTCGCCCAACGGCTCGCGCGGCAGGCTGTCGAGGATTTCCTCCGGCAGTTCGGAAGGGAAGGACAGCACGTTGGTCGGCTTGTCCTTCTCGCGGTATTCGCGGTTCAGCGTTTGGCTTTCCTCCGCCTCCACCAGCCGGATTGCCATTTCACAGGGTTTCTTCCGGCCCGCGCCAGCCAGCGCCGCCTGCACCCACAGTTTGAAATCGGCCAGCTTCGGCAGATCCTTGTGCTTGGCCGCCTTTTGCCAGGTCACGGTACACAGCGGCTTGCTCATTCGGCGTCATCCCCGTCATGGTCGCGGCGTTCCCGGCGCGGTCGGTCCACCTTGGGCGGGTGTTCCTTGTCCCAGCTTTCATAGGCTTCGACAATGTGCTGCACCAGCGGATGGCGCACCACGTCGCGGCTGCTGAAGCGGGTGATGTGGATGCCCGGCACGTTGTCCAGCACGCGGATGGCGTGCGACAGCCCGGACTGCGTGCCACGCGGCAGGTCCACCTGGGTAATGTCGCCGGTGATCACCGCCTTGGAGCCGAAGCCCAGACGGGTCAGGAACATCTTCATCTGTTCCGGCGTGGTGTTCTGGCCTTCGTCAAGAATGATGAAGGCGTGGTTGAGCGTGCGGCCGCGCATGTAGGCCAGCGGGGCCACTTCAATCACTTGTTTCTCGATCATCTTCGCCACGCGCTCGAAGCCCAGCATTTCGTAAAGGGCGTCGTACAGCGGGCGCAGGTAGGGGTTGATCTTCTCGGTGAGGTCACCGGGCAGGAAGCCCAGTTTTTCCCCGGCCTCGACGGCGGGGCGTACCAGCAGGATGCGGCGGATTTCATCGCGCTCCAGCTGGTCGACGGCGCAGGCCACGGCCAGGTAGGTCTTGCCGGTGCCGGCTGGGCCGACGCCGAAGCTGATGTCGTGGTTGAGGATGTTCTGCACGTAGCGGCGCTGGTTGAGGCCGCGCGGGCGGATGCTGCCCTTGCGGGTGAACAGGGCGACGTCTTCATCGGCCTCGCGTTCGTCGCCGACTCCTTCGGTGGCGGTTTCCGGCAGCGGGGCGGCGGCGTCGGTGGTTTCCTGGCTGGTCTGGATCATGAGGTGGATGGTGTCCGTGGTCAGGTCGGGGCTTTGCGCGGTTTCGTCATAGAGCCGGGTCAGCAGGCGTTCGGCGCGGGTGACGGCGGTGAGCGGGCCGTGCAGGTGGAAGTGGTGTCCGCGGTGGTGGATGCGGATGCCGAGGCGTTCTTCCAGCAGTTTGATGTGTT
>DASUIL010000019.1:0-5941 GCA_036273075.1 Fluviicoccus sp.
CTTTGCGCATTCGGTGACCTATATTGTGCGTCACGACGAGGATGGCGCGGTGGGGCTGGTGGTGAACCGGCCGCTGGAGCTGACCGTCAGTGAATTGTTGTCGGAAGTGCGCCTGCCGGTCATGAACGGCCTGCCGCATCCCGAACAGCCGGTGCTGTACGGCGGCCCGGTCAGCACCGAGGCCGGATTCGTGCTGCACGAGGACAAGGGTCACTGGAATTCGTCGATGGAAGTGGATGACAACCTCTGCGTCACCAGTTCCCGCGATATCCTCGACGCCATTTCCCACGGCAAGGGCCCCGGCCGTTACCAGATCCTGCTGGGTTATGCCGGTTGGGGAGCGGGGCAGCTGGAAAAGGAAATTGCCGAGAATGCCTGGCTGGTTTGCCCGGCCGATACCCATCTCCTGTTTGATATGCCCTACGAGTCGCGCTGGGAGGCCGCCGCACGCCGCATCGGCGTCGATGTGAACCTGCTGTCGGCGCAGGTGGGACATGCCTGAGCCGCTGGAAATCCGCACGGTGCTGGGCTTTGATTTCGGCACCCGCAAATTCGGCGTGGCCACCGGCCAGCGCATTACCGCCACCGCCAGTCCTTTGCCGCCGATGCCCTCCCGCGACGGCATTCCCGACTGGACCATTGTCGACAAGCTGATCGCGGAGTGGCAGCCGCAGGCCTTGCTGGTCGGCCTGCCGCTGAACATGGATGACACCGAATCGGAACTGTCGCGCCTGTCCCGCAAATTCGGGCGTCGGCTGGAAGCGCGTTACCGCCTGCCGGTATGGATGGTGGACGAGCGCCTGTCCAGCCGCGCCGCCCGCGACCTGCTGGGCGAGGCCGGTACCCGTCACAAGGGCAAGCTGGCGTCGGTAGACTCGACGGCGGCGGTGCTGATGACCGAAAGCTGGCTGGAAGCGCCGGAGATCGGCCTCAAGCCCTGAAAGTCCGCGTACCTAAAGCGGTTCGGGATTGCGCCGGAACCGCCACAGCATCACCGCCGTTTGCACGGCAACCATCAGCAGTACTTCGTAGAGAATGGCAAACCCGTCCTGACGGTTGCCGATCCATTCGACATACGTGATCAGCCCGCCCGTTATGCCCAGCGTGAACACCGCGTAACCCCAGACATATTTCGGCCGCAGCCTTGCCCCGAACATCAGCCCCAGCAGTACAGGAAAGAGCAGGTTGATCCAGACCATGCCGCCTTCAACGCCAACGGCGGTCTGGTTGGCCAGCCATGCGCCCGAGGATGCCAGCAACGCCCACCCGGCCAAGCCAAGCGCAATCTGGGGTAACCACGGCAACCGTTGCTGGGGCATAAGAAATTCCGGGGGGATCAATGCGTGCTGGCGGGCGCGGGTTCGGGAACGGTTTCCATGAGAGCCTGCAGGGCTTCGCGGATCAAGCGCCAGCGGGCGGCCTCCCCGGACGCTTCGGCGGCGGGCAGGGAGCGGCTTATCCGGTGCAGGGTGCTGGCGTCCTTTTGATTGAGGATCAGGCTGATGCGCGCGGTCAGCGTGCCGTCCGCCTTCTGGAACAGGTCGAAGACATTCAGGTCGACCGCGATCAGCGGGCTTTGCGCGGTCAACTGCAGCCGTTGTGCCAGCGCCTCTTGTACCAGCACCGTTTCCGGCGGCTGCAGTTTCAGCGCCAGCGGCGCGCCCAGCGTCGGATCCACCGCCGCCAGCCGTCGGTCCGTGGCGCGCAGGTCGCGGACCGTCACCCGGTCGCTGAACACGGCGGCGGTTTTCTCGGCCATCAGTACCTGCGCGGGGTCAGGCGCGCAGCCTGCGAGACAGACAGTAACGGTGAAAGCGGCCAGCGGGCGCATGGGGGAGGACCGGGAATAGTTCTTGTTCATTTATCATAGGGAAACGCGACGTGCTTGTCAGGCGATCTTACGCACCCGATCGTTAATCCGGCGTGCATTCGCGCGCGCTCAGCCGGGCCGCCTTTTCTGCTAGAATCGCCGCCAATTTCCACCATCGAACCGCCATCATGCACGTGTCCCATGCGCATACGCCCAGCCGCCTGCAACTCAACCCGCAGGGCCGGTTGCGCCACTTCCTGACCACCGAAGGTCTCAGCCGCGAACAGCTCACCGAGATCCTCGATTTCGCCGAATCCTTCCTGGGCCCCGACGGCAGCATCCACAACCAGCCGTTGCTGGCCGGACGCACGGTGATGAACCTCTTCTTCGAGGCCTCCACCCGCACGCTGACCACCTTCGCCGTCGCCGCCAAGCGCCTGGGCGCGGACGTGCTCAACATCGACATCGCCAAGTCCTCCAACAGCAAGGGTGAAACCCTGCGCGACATGCTGTGGAACCTGGAAGCGATGACCGCCGACATCTTCGTGGTGCGGCATCCGCATTCCGGCGCGCCGCACTTCATCGCCAGCCAGGTGACGCCGAGGGTGGCGATCATCAACGCCGGTGACGGCCGCCATGCCCACCCCACGCAGGGCATGCTGGACATGCTGACCATCCGCCGTCATGCCGGGGATTTCACGAAATTGACCGTGGCCATCATCGGCGACATCAAACACTCGCGCGTGGCCCGTTCGGAAATCCATGCGTTGCAAACCCTGGGTGCGAAGGAAATCCGCATCATTGCCCCGCGCACGCTGCAACCCCGTGATTATCAGGAACTGGGCGTGAAGGTTTACGAACGTCTGGAAGAAGGTCTGGATGGCGCGGATGTGGTGATCGCGCTGCGTGTGCAGAACGAGCGCATGGAGTCGCCGCTGCTGGCCAGCCCGGAAGAGTTCTACGCCCTGTACGGCCTGACGCCGGAGAAACTGCGCTGCGCCGCGCCGAACGCGCTGGTGATGCATCCGGGGCCGATCAACCGCGGTGTGGAAATCGCCTCGGAAGTGGCGGACGGGCCGCAGTCGCTGATCCTGAAACAAGTGAATTACGGCATTGCCGTGCGCATGGCGGTGCTGACGCTGGCCATGCAGGGCCAACTGACCACGCGGGGAGATGCCTGATGAACGCTGTCACGAAAAACGCCCGCATTTTGCTGACCGGCGGCCGCGTGCTGGATGTGGTCGAAGACATGGACCGCCAGACCGATGTGCTGCTGGAAAACGGCCGCATGATCGCCTTTGGCGCGGAAGCGCGCGGCCTGCCGCACGACCGGGTGGACGCCATTGACGGCTGTTTGGTATTGCCCGCCTTTGTAGACCTGTGCGCCAACCTGCGCGAGCCGGGCGAGAAGCATCACGCCACCATCGCCAGTGAAACCCGCGCCGCCCTGGCCGGGGGCTTTGCCCATGTGGTGACGCCGCCGGACACACTGCCGGTGGTGGACAGCGCCGCGATTGTGGCGCTGATCCAGGAAAAGGCGGAAGCCGCCGGGGCGGCGAAGGTCTATACCATCGGCGCGCTGACCAAGGGACTGGAAGGCAAGCGTCCGGCCAACATGGCCGCCCTGCAACAGGCCGGTTGCATCGCCATCAGCAATGCCCGCGCCGGTTTCGCCAACGATGAAACGCTGCTGCGCTGCCTGGAATACGCGGCAACACTGGGACTGACGGTGTTCTTCTATCCGGAAGAGCCCAGCTTGGCCAACGGTTGCGCGCATGACGGCTTCATGGCCGCGCGCCTGGGCCTGCCCGCTATCCCTGCACTGGCCGAGACGGTGGCGCTGGCCAAACAGCTGCTGATGGTGGAAGAAACCGGGGTGCGCGCGCACTTCAGCCAGTTGTCGTGCAAGAGCTCGGTGGAGCTGATCCGTATCGCCAAGGGCAAGGGCCTGCCGGTGACCGCCGACGTGGCGATGCACCAGCTGCACCTGACCGATGCCGCCATCGACGGTTTCAACAGCCTGGCGCACGTGCGGCCGCCGCTGCGCAGCGAGGCCGACCGCCTGGCGCTGTGCGCGGCGGTGCAGGACGGCACCATCGACGCCATCTGCTCGCATCACCAGCCGCTGAATGCGGCGGCGAAGCTGGCGCCGTTCCCGGCGACCGAGCCGGGCATATCGGCGCTGGAAACGGTGCTGCCGCTGGGCTTGAAGCTGGTGCGCGACGGTCTGCTGAATGAACACCGGCTGTGGCAGGCGCTGACGGTAAGCCCGGCGACAATTGCCGGGATTGCGGCGGGCAGCCTGACGACCGGCGGCGGGGTGGTGGTAGTGGATCCGGACGCGGCGTGGTGCGTGGCGCCGGAGACGCTGAGCTCGGCGGGGTTGAATACGCCGTTTTTGGGGATGGCGGTGCAGGGGCGGGTGAAGGGGGTTTATCTCTGAACCCCGGGCTTTCCTTCGCCCGGACCATCCTGTAAAAACGGGGACATGTCTTCAGGTTGAATGTCATGTCCCCGTCCTGTCCCTTCTGTACTCTTCCCCCCGACCGCATTCTGTATTCGACGGATCACTTCAAGGTCATTCGCGACGGCTTTCCCGTCAGTCCGGGTCATACGCTGATCATGCCGCACCGGCACGTTGGCTCACTCTTCCAGCTGGATGCTGTCGAATTCGCGGCGTTATGGCCGGTGTTGCGGTGGGTACGTGAAAATATTGCCGGGGAATTCGCGCCCGATGATGTGAATATCGGCATCAACGACGGCCCGGCCGCCGGGCAGACGGTGCCGCATCTCCATGTGCATGTGATTCCGCGTTATCGGGGTGACCGGACGGACCCGAGGGGCGGGGTGCGGTGGATTTTGCCGGAGAAGGCGGATTACTGGACGGTGAAATGAGCCTCGAAACCTATATTGCCAAGATGGGCCGGTTGCGGGTAGCAACCGCCGCCGGCAGGGCCAGCCCCCACAAAATATGCATGTTACTGGCCGTTTTTGATCTGGCCCGTTCCGGTGCGCTAACGGAGAACCGGATACGCTATGAGCCGTCCTTGCTGGAGCGTTACCATCGTTATTTTGAAGCGGTTCGGGCACCCGCCGATCACCCGAATCCCTATTTCCCGTTCTTTCATCTTCGCGGCAGCCTGACGGACAAGACGCCATCATTCTGGCATCTGCATCCGTATGAGGGGCGGGAGGCCGTGGTCGCCGCGATGGACACGGCTCGTTCTCCCCGCAACATTCTCGACAATATCGCCTGGGCGACGCTGGATGATGAACTTTTTGCGTTGTTGCAGCATGAGGAAGCACTGGAGGCCCTGGCTCAGGCGTTAGCCGCCCGCTGGTTTGACCGGGGATTGCATGATCTGTCTTCCGTGGTGGAACAGGGCAGGCGCATCAGCCGGTATGAGCAGTCGATACGCGGGTTGACGATAGTGGCTGAGGGCGTTCGCGATATGCCCGCCGCCGTGCGCAATCCGGCTTTCCGGAGAGTGGTTACCGAAAAATATGACTACCGTTGCGCGGCAACCGGCGTCCGGATCTTGCTGCCGGATGGAACCGCAATGGTGGAGGCGGCCCATATTCATCCGTTCTCGGAAAGTGCGGATGACGACCCTCGTAACGGCCTTGCCCTGACGCCGGATATGCATTGGGCGATGGACAAGCACTTGATCGCGCCAGGGCCGGATTTCAAATGGCATGTTTCAAAAATGCTGGACGATCGGATTCCTGACTTTCGGTTACTGACCTGCTTGAATGGCAAGAAACTGTTCTTGCCGGACGAGCCCCGTTTTTATCCCAAGCAGGAAGTGCTGGCGTGGCGGCTGGATAATATGAGAAAGCAGCATTTTGATTGATGGGGCACGCATGGCGGCCCCTCGCAACCCTCACTCCCTCCCGTACAAATCCTCAAACATGGGATACAGCGACGCCATCATCACCGGGAACACCACCAGCAACCCCAAGCCGAGCGGAATGGCCCCCGCTACCAGGATCACCATCGCCACCAGCGAATAGACCGTCAGCGGCAGCCAGTTGCGCAGGCAGGCCGACAGGCTTTCCTTCAGCGCTTCCACCGGCGGCAGGTTGGCGTAATAGATCAGCCCCGGTGCAAACCAGTAGGCCCCCACAATC
>DASUIL010000020.1:0-3023 GCA_036273075.1 Fluviicoccus sp.
GACTTCGCCTTCCTGCGCGGCGGCCATCAGGTGCAGGATGGTGTTGGTGGAGCCACCCATGGCGATGTCCAGCGAAATGGCGTTCTCGAAGGCCTTGACGTTGGCAATGTTGCGCGGCAGCACGGATTCGTCGTCCTGTTCATAGTATCGGCGGGTAATGGCGACAATGCGGCGGCCCGCTTCCAGGAACAGTTGCTCGCGGTCGGCGTGGGTGGCCAGCGTGGTGCCGTTGCCGGGCAGCGACAGGCCCAGCGCTTCGGTCAGGCAGTTCATGGAGTTGGCGGTGAACATGCCGGAGCAGGAGCCGCAGGTGGGGCAGGCGCTGCGCTCGTAGGCGGCGGCCTGTTCGTCGCTGACATTGGGGTCGACAGCGGCCACCATCGCGTCAATCAGGTCGAGCTTGATGAACTTGTCGGAAAGCTTGGTCTTGCCCGCTTCCATTGGTCCGCCGGAAACGAAGATGACGGGAATGTTCAGGCGCAGCGCGGCCATCAGCATGCCGGGCGTGATCTTGTCGCAGTTGGAAATGCACACCAGTGCATCGGCGCAGTGGGCGTTGACCATGTATTCCACGGAGTCGGCGATGATCTCGCGCGAAGGCAGGGAGTACAGCATGCCGTCGTGGCCCATGGCGATACCGTCGTCCACGGCGATGGTGTTGAACTCTTTCGCCACGCCGCCCGCTTTCTCGATTTCGCGGCAGACCAGTTGACCCAGGTCCTTCAGGTGCACGTGGCCCGGCACGAACTGGGTGAAAGAATTGGCCACGGCAATGATCGGCTTCTGGAAGTCCTCATCCTTCATGCCGGTAGCGCGCCAGAGGGCGCGGGCGCCCGCCATGTTGCGGCCCTGGGTGGAGGTTTTGGAACGGTAAACGGGCATGGTGCTCTCCTGAAATCGCCGACAATCAAGTGTTGAATGCAGCCGCATAGAATAGCAGGAACAGGGGCTTGCGTCAGTCGCTGTCGGGTGGCGCGGGCTTACTTGCCGCAAATCACCTTGGCAATATCGGCACTGGCGGTATTCGGGAAAATATCAATGAACTCCAGCTCGTCGTCCGCTGTTGCGTGCTTGCGCACAACGGTTCCGGCCAGCAGCAATTGCTCCTCGCGGGTCGCCGAGGTCTTGCCCGTGCAGTCATAGACATCGGTGGTGCGGCTCTCGTCGTACTTGCGGCCCATATCCTCGGTGACTTCCTTGTATTTGGCGCGGACGACTGCCTGCTTCATGGTCTTACCGGACACGGTTACCGCTTGGATGGAGTCGGTGTCCACGGTCCAGTTGTCGCCGTCACGGCTGGAGGCGCTGCTCCAGGTTTCGGCGTGAGCGAACAGGGGCAGGGCAAGCAGCAGGACAAGGGGCAGGGGTTTCATGGTTATTATTCTCCGGCTGGCAATGAAGGCAATACACCTTGTCCATGATAGGAGTTTTCGCCCAGAATGCGAGGGCGCACCGCCGACCGGTTTTGTTCTCCGGATATGCGGCCGCATTCTCCGCTACCCTTGCTGCCCAGGAGCTGCCATGCCGGATATCTATGGTTCCGACGCCTTTTCACCCAAGGAGATTGCCGCCAGGATCGAATCCGTCGGGGTGACCAAGGCGCGCTTGCCTTTACTGCCCATGCTGATGCTGGGCATTCTGGCCGGGGCCTTTATCGGCTTGGGTTCAATGGGTTTTGTGATCGTGAAATCCGATCCGTCACTCGGTTTTGCGGTCGCGCAATTGCTGGGTGGCGCGGTGTTTTCGCTGGGGCTGTTCCTGGTGCTGGTGGCCGGGGCTGAACTGTTTACCGGCAACAACCTGCTGGTCATGGCCTGGGCCGACGGCAAGATCAGCAGCAGTGAGCTGTTGCGGAACTGGCTGGTGGTTTCTGCCGGTAATTTCATGGGTGCGGCGGGGCTGGCGTTCCTGGTATTCCTGTCCCGTCATGCCGAAATGAATGGCGGCGCGATTGCCGCGCAATACCTGAAGATTGCCGCCGCCAAGGCGGTGCTGCCGCCGGAAACGGCATTCTTTCGCGGGGTGCTGTGCAATGTGCTGGTGTGCATGGCGGTGTGGATGGCCTTCGCCGGACGCAGCGTGCTGGACAAGGCGGCGGCAGTCTTCCTGCCGGTGACGCTGTTCGTGGCGGCGGGCTTTGAACACAGCATCGCCAACATGTTCTTTTTCCCCATGGCCATGCTGTTGCAGGCCTCAGGGACGGTTCCGGCGGAGCCGGCGGTTACGTTATCCGGATTTATCGGTAATCTGGTTCCCGTCATCCTTGGCAATCTGGTGGGCGGCAGCGTGCTGGTCGGCTTGGTCTATCGCGTCATTTATTTGCGGCCGGTCAAACCGCAATCATGAAAAAACCGGCCAGTTCGGCCGGTTTTCCGGATGTCTCATCTCAGGCGGATGGCCTCAGGCGTTCAGCGCCGCCATAACTTCATCGCTGAAGTTGGCATTGCTGTAGACGTTTTGCACGTCATCCAGATCTTCCAGCATGTCGATCAGCTTCATCACTTTTTGCGCGGCTTCCGCATCGGTGATTTCGGCCTGGGTGGCAGCGTGCATGGTGACTTCGGCGCTGTCCGCCTTCAGACCGGCGGCGCTCAAGGCATCTTCCACGGCGCCGAAGCTTTGTGGGGTAGTAATGACAATCACGCTGCCATTCTCGCTGATCACGTCCTCGGCTCCGGCCTCCAGCGCCACTTCCATGATCTTGTCCTCATCACCGTTTTCAAAGGTGATCTCACCGCGCTGGCTGAACATGTAGGCCACGGAGCCGTGTGTGCCCAGGTTGCCGCCGCACTTGCTGAAGGCGTGGCGGACATCGCTGACGGTGCGGTTGACGTTGTCGGTCATGGTTTCGACGATGACCGCGACGCCATTGACGCCGTAGCCCTCGTAGGTGATTTCCTGAACGTTGTCGTTATCGCCGCCGCCTGCGCCGCGCTGGATGGCGCGGTTGATGATGTCGCGGCTGAGATTGGAAGTCAGCGCCTTGGCGACTATGGCGCGCAGGCGGGGGTTATCCGCTTCGG
>DASUIL010000021.1:0-6304 GCA_036273075.1 Fluviicoccus sp.
GGGCCGGAATCTCGTCGAAGAGATCATCCAGTCGGCTGGCGCCGATGGACTGGAGCATGGCGCTCACATCGGCTTCGGTATGGGGAATGAAGGGCATGGACAGGCTCGTATAAGCTGGGGGAATCTGAAATCCCCTCCCCCGTGTGGGGGAGGGTTAGGGAGATGGGTACTGCGGTGGCTCAAACAAGAACATGTTCAAGCGGCTTTCTGCACCCCTCTCCCCGGCCCTCTCCCACAAGGGGAGAGGGGGATCAAAGCATTAATGCTCGGCGGCTACCTGGGCATCGTATTCCTCGCCGGACATCAGATTGTCCAGTTCGGAAACGTCCGAGACGCGGATCTTGTAGATCCAGCCTTCGTTGTACGGGTCGGTGTTGATGATTTCCGGGGTATCGCCCAGCGCTTCGTTGACGGCAATGATTTCGCCGGAGACGGGCGCATAAATGTCGGAAGCGGCTTTCACCGACTCCACGACACCGGCTTCATCGCCAGCGGCAACGGTATCGCCGACTTCCGGCAACTCCACGTACACCAAGTCACCCAGGGCTTCCTGGGCATGATCGGTAATGCCGACGGTAACGACATCGCCGTCAAGGCGGGCCCATTCGTGGCTGCTGGCGTATTTCAGATCACTGGGGGTATTGCTCATGATTTTCTCGCTTGAAGTCGGACGCACTGGCCGGTGCGCCCCGATATTGAAAACTTAAACCAGCACCTTGCCGTTGCGGACAAAGGGCGGTTTGACAACGGTAGCGGCCAGCTTCTTGCCGCGGATTTCCACTTGAACCTGCGTAAAGTCTCCGGCCGGCACGCGCGCCAGCGCAATCGACTTTTCCAGGGTCGGCGAGAAGGTGCCGGAAGTGGTGATGCCCTCCCCGACGCCTTCGACAATCACTTTCTGCTCGGCGCGCAACACGCCCTTGTCCTGCAGGATCAGGCCGACCAGTTGCTGCGCAACCCCGGCATTTTTTTCGGCCAGGATGGGTTCCTTGCCGATGAAATCGTGATCCCAGGCAATGGTCCAGGCCATGTTGGCGACCAGCGGCGACACGTTGTCGTCCATCTCGTGGCCGTAGAGGTTCATGCCGGCTTCCAGACGCAGCGTATCGCGCGCGCCCAGACCGCAAGCGGTCACCCCGGCGGCCAGCAATTGTTGCCAGAAGCCGGCGATTTCCGCTTCCGGAACCAGCATTTCCACGCCCTCTTCCCCGGTATAACCGGTGCGGGCAATAAACCAGTCGTTGCGGAATTCCTTGCCCTGGAAAACTTTCAGACCGGCGATCAGCGCAGAGGCTTCCTCACCCAGCACCTGGCCGACGATGGCGTTGGCCTTGGGGCCCTGCACGGCGATCATGGCCAGATCGGTGCGTTCGTTGATCGATACCCGGAAACTGGCGGCCTGCGCCTGCATCCAGGCCAGGTCCTTGTCGTGGGTGCCGCAGTTGACGATAACGCGCCACAGGTCCGGGCGGGCCTCGGTCGGGGCGTAGACAATCAGGTCGTCGATGACGCCGCCCTGCGGATTGAGCATGGCGGAATACAGCGCCTTGCCGGGCAGCGTCAGGCGGGCGACGTCGTTGGCCAGCAGCTTTTGCAGGTAGGCCTTGGCGTCGGGGCCGGTAACATCGACAAAAGTCATGTGCGACACATCGAACATGCCCGCCTCGCGGCGCACGGCATGATGTTCGGTCAGCACCGAGGTGTACTGGACGGGCATGTCCCAGCCGCCAAAATCCACCATGCGGGCGTTCAGGGCCAAATGTTCGTGATAAAGTGCGGTCTTGAGTCCCATAACGCCTCCGGAAATGCGGCCTGCATTTTACATGTTCAGGCCATTCCAGACTACCGGCAGGCGATGAACAAACGGGGTTTTCCATGTTTTATCAACTGATTGCCATTGGCGGCGGCGCAGCGCTGGGAGCGATCTGCCGCTGGCAGTTGGGCCTGTGGCTGAATGCGCTGACGCCCACGGTTCCCTTAGGGACGCTGGCGGCCAACCTGATCGGCGGCTACCTGATCGGCGTGGCGGTGGCAGTGTTCGCCCTGCTGACCGATTTGTCGCCGCTGTGGCGCTTGTTGATCGTGACCGGATTTCTGGGCGGGCTGACGACCTTTTCCACGTTTTCGGCGGAAGTGGTCACCTTGCTGCAGGCGGAACGGTTTGGCGCCATGCTGCTGGCGATCGGGCTGCATGTCGGTGGCTCGTTGCTGATGACCGTACTAGGCATGGCGACCGTCAGCGCCCTCAAATAAATACCTATTTGTTCACGACATTGCCGTCGAGGCGGAATTCCGCCCCGCCGTGGCCTCGAATGACAATCCGATCGTCCTTCAATGACCCTTGCCACCCCGCCCCTTTCCCGATAAGTTGGACGAGAGTCCAAACCCCATAACAATCCCCGGACAAGAGGAATAACCATGCGCTCACTCGAAGGCAAAGTCGTCGTCATCACCGGCGCGGGCTCCGGCATCGGCCGCGCCCTGGCCCTGCAACTGGCCGCCCAAGGCTCGCAACTCGCCCTGTGCGATGTCAGCGCCGACAACCTGCAAAAAACCGTCGAAATCGCCGGCGCGCATGGCGTCAAGGTCTACAGCGCCACCGTCGACGTTTCCGACCGCAAGGCCGTGCAGACCTTTGCCGACAATGTTGAACGCGTGCTGGGCAAGGCCCACGTCATCATCAACAACGCCGGGGTAGCGCTGGCGCAAACCGTGGACCACATGAAGCGCAGCGACTTCGAGTGGGTGATGAATATCAACTTCTACGGCGTCGTCAACGGCACCGAGGCCTTCCTGCCGCACCTGAAGGCGCAAAAGGACGGCCATATCGTCAATATCTCCAGCATCTTCGGCATCATCGGTGTGCCCAGCCAGTCCGCCTACAATTCCAGCAAGTTCGCCGTGAAGGGCTTTACCGAAGCCATGCGTCAGGAACTGAAGTCCTCACACCCGCACATCCATGTGACCTGCGTGCATCCGGGCGGCATCAAGACCAACATCGTGCGCAACGGCCGCATTGAAGAAGACATGAGCGGCAAGCAGGTCAGCCTCAGCAAGATGGCCGCCGACTTCGACAAGATGGCCGGCACCACTGCCGAAGAAGCCGCCCGCCAGATCGTGCGCGCCATCGAGAAGAACACCAAGCGCCTGCTGATCGGCCCGGACGCCAAGGTGCTGGACCTGATGCAGCGCCTGCTGCCCAACCATTACGACAATGTCATGGGCATCGGCACCAAGCTGATGGAACGTCTGGGCAAGCGCTGATTCTGCCTGCGGCAATATCCTCACCGGGCAATCTCCCTGCCCGGTGGGACTTCCCGTTAACCCCGTCGCAACCTGACGCCGACACCGCCTCGGCCAATTGTTTCCCCTCCCCCTTCACCGTACAATCGCAAGCTTCCTGAAACGCCCCCTATTTCCTGCCGGAACCCCATGAGCACTCTCAATCCACGCCAACTTGAAGCGATGAAGTACATTGACGGCCCCCTGCTGGTGCTGGCAGGCGCCGGATCCGGCAAAACGTCGGTGATTACGCGCAAGATTGCCTACCTGATTGAAGAATGCGGCATCAAGCCGCACCGCATTTACGCCGTCACCTTTACCAACAAGGCGGCGCGGGAAATGAAGGAACGGGTGGGCAAGCTGCTGAGCGGCAAGAACGCCCAGGGCATCAGTGTTTCCACCTTCCACACCCTCGGCCTGACCATGATCCGGCACGAACTGGAAGCCGCCGGGCTGAAGCAAAACTTCTCGATCCTGGATTCCGATGACGCCCAGCGCCTGCTTGCCGACCTGCTGCACAAGGAAAACAGCCCCGCCGCCGACCGCAAGGAGGCGATGAAGTTCATCATCAAGAAGATTTCCGACTGGAAGAACGACCTGATCCAGCCTGTGCAGGCGGTCAGCGTCGCCACTACCAATGAAGAACTGATCGCCGCGCAAATTTACGAAGCCTATCAGCGTCACCTGCGCGCCTATAACGCCGTCGACTTTGACGACCTGATCGCCATTCCCACGCGCCTGTTGCAGGAAAACCAGGCCATCCGCGAGAAATGGCAGGAACGCGTGCATTACCTGCTGGTGGACGAATACCAGGACACCAACACCGCCCAGTACCTGTTGGTGAAGCTGCTGGTCGGCGCTCGCGCCCGCTTTACCGCCGTGGGCGACGACGACCAGAGTATCTACGCCTGGCGCGGCGCCAAGCCGGAAAACATGATCCAGCTGACCCACGACTACCCGAACCTGAAGGTGGTGAAGCTGGAGCAAAACTACCGCTCGATGGCGCGCATCCTGACCGCCGCCAACTCGGTGATCGGCAACAACCCGCATGTCTTCGAAAAGAAGCTGTGGAGCCAGCACGGGCTGGGCGACCGCATCCGCATCATCACCTGCCCCACCGACCGCGACGAGGCCGAACGCGTCGCCAACGACCTGATCCACCATAAGCTGATCAACAGCCGCACCTGGAAGGATTACGCCATCCTCTATCGCGGCAACTTCCAGGCCAAGGCCATTGAAACGCAGCTGCGTGAACTGCAGATTCCCTACAAGATATCCGGCGGACAGTCCTTCTATTCCCGCGCCGAAATCAAGGACGTGATGTCCTACCTGCGGCTGATCATCAATCCGTCGGACGACAGCGCCTTCCTGCGCATCATCAATACTCCGAAGCGTGGCATCGGCCCGACCACGCTGGAGAAACTGGCCAGTTATGCGCAACAACGCGGCGTGTCGCTACTGACCGCGTGCCAGGAATTCGGACTGGCCGATGCCTTGGGCCAGAAGAAGGCATTAGTGACGCTGCAGGAATTCGCGCAGTGGCTGGAACATCACACCCGCGAAATTCTGGAAACCACCGAACCGGTACCGGAAATCCGCAAGCTGCTGAACGATATTGATTTCGAGGACTACATCCGCGAGCAAGCCCCGACCCCGCAAGGCGCGGAAGCCCGGCTGGAGAACATCAACTTTTTGCTGACCTCGATCCAGGGAATGCTGAACAAGGCCGAATCCGAGGACGACAAGAACATCGAGGCGGTAATCCGCAAGCTGGTGCTGATTGACCTGCTGGACCAGCAGGCCGAGGAAGATGACAGCGACCGCGTGCAATTGCTGACGCTGCACGCCTCGAAGGGGCTGGAATACCCGCACGTCTACATTATTGGCCTGGAAGAAGACCTGCTGCCGCACCGCAACAGCATCGACGCCGATACGGTGGAAGAAGAACGCCGCCTCATGTACGTGGGCATCACCCGCGCCAAGCAGACGCTGACGCTGACGCTGGCCGAACGCCGCAAGGCCGGAGGCGATTTCCGCTCCACCATGCCCAGCCGCTTCCTGGATGAATTGCCTCACGAGGAAATCGAATGGATCGGGCGCACCAGCACCCGCACGCCTCAGGAAAAGCAACGGATCGGAGCCGCCCACCTCGCCAACCTTCGCGCCCTGCTGAAATAACCGGAGACCGCCATGACCGATGAAATGCTGACCGAATTGGGGATGAACCTGGCCGTGCCCGCCTTTATCGCCTTCCTGATGTTCGTGATCTGGGATCTGGCCAAGAAATCGAATGCCGGCAAGATGGGGACTTTCGCCCTGTTCATCGCCTTGGGCGTGGGTTTTCTGGGTTATATGATCAAGATCGTGCTGCAGTTCGTCATCAATAAATAACCGTTGTTTTCGTTGCCCATAAAAAAACCCGCCTTACTTGGCGGGTTTTTTTAAATCTGGCCGGATTACTTGGCCATGTAATCCACCGCACCCTTGATTTCGTCATCCGAACAGGCGGCGCAACCGCCTCTCGGCGGCATGGAACGGATACCGTTCAGGGCGTGCTGATAAAGGGTCGGCTTGCCTTGGCCGAGGCGCGGAGCCCAGTCCGAAGAACCGAACTTGGGAGCGCCCATCACACCGGCGCCGTGGCAGCCGCCGCAAACGGCCGTGTAGATCTGTTCACCGGAACGCGGGGCGCCGCCGGGAGCGGGAGCGGCGGCAGCGGCCACCGGCACCTTCACGGAGCAAGGCTTGCCCTGCACACAAACGTCACCCACCAGCTTGATGCGGCTGATGACTTCGGCTTCATCCTGGGCCGCCATCGCAGGCGACATGAAGCCCAGACCCAACAAAGCAAACAGAACAAATTTCTTCACGGAACGCCTCGCAGCAGCAGGTTGATTCTTGATGGCGGCGAGTATAACCGCAAATGCGGTGAGGACAAAGCTGAACAGCCCATTTGCATGAAAAGGCATGGACGATCGTATGCCATGCAGGTATGATTGCGCCCCTGCAAAGCGCCCGTAGC
>DASUIL010000022.1:0-9559 GCA_036273075.1 Fluviicoccus sp.
AACTTTTCGCGTTCGTCCGGCATCGACCAGCCCATGCGGCCCAGATAGTTCAGCATCGCCTGCGGCAGGTAGCCCATGCGTTCGTAGTAGGTGATGCTGGTGGGGTTCTTGCGCTTGCTGAGCTTGCTCTTGTCGGGGTTACGCAGCAGAGGCATGTGGCACAGCACCGGCGCGGTCCAGCCGAAATACTTGTACAGCAACAGATGCTTGGGTGCCGAGTTGATCCATTCCTCGCCGCGAATGACGTGGGTGATTTCCATCAGGTGGTCATCGACCACATTGGCGAGGTGATAGGTCGGCAGGCCGTCGGCCTTCAGCAGCACCTGCATGTCGACTTGAGCCCATTCAATCTCGATACGGCCGCGCAGCATGTCGTCGATTTCGCAGACGCCCTCGCGGGGCACTTTCATGCGAATGACCGAGGACTCCCCGGCGGCGAGACGGCTTTGCACTTCACTGTCGTTCAGGCTCATGCACAGGCCGTCATAACCGATGGTTTCCTTGGCGGCGGTTTGCCGGGCGCGCAGTTCCTCAAGGCGGTGGTTGTCGCAGAAGCAATGGAAAGCATGACCGGCCTTGACCAGGTCATCGGCATGCTTGCGGTAAATGGCGCTGCGTTCGCTCTGGCGGTAGGGCGCATGCGGGCCGCCGACATCGGGGCCCTCATCCCAATTCAGCCCCAGCCAGCGCAGGGAGGAGAGAATCTGGTTTTCCGATTCCAGCGTCGAGCGTACCTGGTCCGTGTCTTCAATGCGCAGGATGAACTGGCCGCCGTGCTGGCGGGCGAAGCACAGGTTGAACAGCGCAATGTAGGCGGTGCCGACGTGCGGGAAACCGGTGGGCGAGGGAGCAATGCGGGTGCGGACGCGGGACATTTCTTGAAGCAGCCTTTTTCACTGACGGATGGCCGCCGATTATACGCCAGACTTGTGCTAGAGTGATTTTCAAAAGCCATTGGAAACAGGGACACATCCCATGACAGCCTCTTCTCCCATGAACCGCGACCTGTTCTGGCGGTTGATCGAAATTTCCACGGCCCTCTCCAGCGAACGCAATACCGCCCGCCTGTTTGAAAAGATTCTGGACGCCGCTCAGGACATCACCCACGCCGATGGCGGCACGCTTTACCTGCTTAAGGAAAAGAACGGTCGGCTGGCGCTTGAATTCGAGATCATGCGTAATAATTCACTCAGCCTGACGCTGGGCGGCACCTCCGGCCGGCCGATTCCGTTTGCGCCCTTGCCGCTGCTGCGTGACGACGGTACGCCGAACCACAACAACATCGCCACCCACACCGCGCTGACCAAGCGCATGGAAAACATTGAAGATGCCTACTGTGCCGAGCATCTCGATTTTTCCGGCACCAAGGCTTTCGACGCCCGGACCGGGTATCGTTCCAAATCCTTCCTGACGGTGCCGCTGTGCAACCACGAGGGCGAAGTGATCGGCGTGCTGCAACTGGTCAACGCCAAGAACCCGCAAACCCGCGAAAGCATTGCTTTCCCGCAGGATATCGAACCGATTGTCGCCGCGCTCGCGTCCAGCGCCGCCATCGCGCTGGATAACCAGATCCTGTTGCAGGATACCCGTGACCTGCTGGATGCCTTCATCAAGGTTATCGCCCAGGCGATTGACGCCAAGTCCTCCCATACCTCCGCCCATTGCCAGCGCGTGCCCGCGTTGACGGAGTTGATTGCCGAGGCCGCCTGTCAGGCCGCAGAGGGGCCGCTGCAATCGTTCAACCTGAATGAAAATGACTGGTACGAACTGCGGGTGGCCTCCTGGCTGCATGATTGCGGTAAGCTGGCGACGCCGGATTACCTGCTCGACAAATCCACCAAACTGCACCTGTTGATTGACGGCGTGGAAACGGTGAAGGCGCGTTTCACGGCACTGATGGCACAGGTGGAGGCGGGCTATCTGCGGCAGATGCGCGACAATCCGCCGCAAATCCCGGTGCTGGAAGAATTGATGCGTGAGGAAATCGCCAACCTGGCGGATGATTGCCAGTTCATCGAGAAAGCCAACAAGGGTGGCGAGTTCATGAGCGATGAGCACAAGGCCCGTGTCCGGCAGATTGCCGAACGCCGCTGGAAGGATCATCTGGGCGTGGAGCAGCCGATCCTGACCGAGCAGGAGGTGTCGTTCCTGTGTATTGACCGGGGCACGCTGAGTTTTGACGAGCGCCAGAAGATCAATGACCACATGAAGGTTACGATCCAGATGCTGGAGTCCCTGCCGTTCCCGAAAAACCTGCAGCGGGTGCCGGAGTACGCGGGCGGCCACCATGAAAAGATGGACGGCACGGGATTCCCCAAGGGACTGAAGCGCGACCAGATGTCATGGCCGGCGCGGATGATGGCAATCGCCGATATTTTCGAGGCGCTGACCGCCAGCGAGCGCCCCTACAAGCCGCCGATGAAGATCACGCAGGCGCTGGGCATCCTGCAGCGCATGCGGGACCAGAATCACATCGACCCCGACCTGTACCGCCTCTTCCTGGAGGCCAGGGTCTGGGAGCAATATGCCCGACGCTTCCTGAAACCCGAGCAACTGGATGTAGAGAGCGTCGAGCCCTATTTATAAAACCGGTCAGACAGCCTCTTTCTTCCACATCAAGCGGTAAAGCCCAAGGCATGCCATCCAGCCGATGAATGCCGAATAGAAGTCATGCGACGGGAAATGGGCGCCGCGCGCCCATTGGCCCAGTCCCCAGCAAAAGCCCAACACCAGAACGGTCGCAAGGACAGGTTTGCGCCATTCCGGGCGGTGCTTCCTCGCCAGGAAATAGAGGGCGAACAGCGAGAATGCACCGGAAGAGTGCCCCCCGGGAAAACATTTGCCGCGCGCCAGATCATCGGGCTTGTCGTCAAAGATGTGCACATAGGGCATCTGCTTCTTTCCCCCGTAATGCGCCAGATCCCAAGGGCAGTCAACATTGGTGATCTGCTTGAGGCCGCCGACAATGCCTGTCCCGGCCGCCATGCACAGCAGCAGGTAACCGCAGGATTTCCGCCATGGTTTGAGCATTTCCAGTACAAAACTGCCCAGAAGGCCAGCCAGACCGATCAGTGCGACGGATACGACCAGTACGCCGCCACCCTTGTGGATCACCCGGTCCGCCCAAAAACCGTCCCTGCCGCTGAAGGCGCCATCCCGGAAAAAGAAGTCGCCGGTGGCCAGATCCAGATGCGTCGTCTGAAAGAGGATGGCGCCGATGATGAAAATGACGACCGGCAGCATCAGGTGCCATTTGAGGAATGTGGAAAGGGAGCGTGGGTTCATATCGTTAAGGTTCATGGCGCAAGGGGCGGCAAGAAGCCGGGGTGCGCATGATAATCGCAAATGCGGCAGAATACCTTAATCAAATCTTAGCTGCACTCAGCCGTTGGTGGCGACCGGAAGCCTGATGGTAAAGCAGGTGCCCTTGCCGGGAGCGCTGGATACGGAAATATCCCAGCGCAGGTGCTGGCAGATCCGACTGACGATGTAGAGCCCCAAACCTTGGCCACGGCTCAATCCACCCCTGTAGCGTCGTTCGAAAATATGGGGAATGTCCTCGGCGTTGATGCCGATGCCGGTATCGCGGATCGTCAGTGTAGTGTCGGTCAGGATCAGCTCGATGCGGCCCTGTTCGGTATGGTTGAGAGCATTGATCAGCAGATTGCTGATGATGCTGGCCGCCATACCATTGGGCACCATGCGAGGGAAGCTGGACAGGTTCTGATATTCAATCGTGACCGGTTTGCGTTGCATCTGTTCGGAAAACTGCTGGACAAGATCCTTCGACAAGCTGCCCAGTTCTACCGATGGCATGGTGGATGAGGAGTCTTCACGACTGATCCACAGCAAAGCGTTGATCAGTGACTGCATGTTTTCCGCCGCGCGCTGGATGCGGCCGAGCCGGGTTTGTCCGGAAATGCTGATCGATTTGTCATCCGCCATCAATTGCAATGAGGACAGGATGATGGCCAGCGGCGTTCGCAATTCATGACTGGCATCCTCAGTAAAGGCTTGCTCACGACTGATGAAGGTTGTCAGTCGGTCGACAACGCCGTCAAAGGCATTGGCGATGGCAGCTACCTCCTCATCCTGAAAGCG
This sequence comes from Fluviicoccus sp., assembly GCA_036273075.1. GTDB lineage: Bacteria > Pseudomonadota > Gammaproteobacteria > Pseudomonadales > Moraxellaceae > Fluviicoccus. The sequence goes on from DASUIL010000022.1 coordinate 4,102, forward strand.
GTCGCCCAAACGACTGAGGGGGGATTTTTCGGGGTTGAAGTTGTTCACCGCATTTGCCAGGGCCGTAACGGGACGGCTGACCAGTTTAGCCAGCCAGCCGGCGACCAGCAGACTAATCAACAGTGCGGCGGATACGGTTGTCAGGGCGACCAGAAGGATGTTGCGCTTGACGGTTTCCAAAGGACCGTCATCCAGCAGCAGATAGAAGTGGCGGCCATAGCCCTCTTCATGCAAAGCATGGTAATAGCGCTTGTTGAGATAGAGGTCATTGACAATCGCACCTTGGGGAGTGTGTTTCAGCGCGTCGGGCAGGGGTGGAGAATTCGGGTGATTCTCGATAAAACCCTTGAAACCATTGGCCTCGGGCATTCGAGCATCAGGGCCGTACTGCGTGTATGAGTCCATGAACAGCGCCATCCGCTCAACCAGGTTGCGGTTGATGAGTTGACGGTCCATCAGGGAAAAGGCTTCAGCGACAGTAAAGTAAAAGCCCGAACTAATAATCGACAGCACCACCAGGACCGCCAGGAAAAACCGCTGGGCGATTGTCAGGGCTCGCAGGGGCTTCCATATGCGTTTCACTGGCCGGAACCGTCTTCCAGACGGTAGCCGATACCGTGCACGGTGTGTAAAAGCTTGACGGACTCGTCATTGTCGATGGCGGAGCGCAGCGCATGGATATGTGCGCGCAAGGTAGCGTCGTTGTCAGGAGGGTTGTCGCCCCAGAGCAGACGCTCCATATCGGAGCGGGTCACTACGGCCGGATGGACACGCATGAAGTGTTCCAGCAACTTCAAACCCGTTGGTGTCAGTTCCAGGCGCCGCTTGCCACGCGTGGCTTGCAGGGTCTGGCAATCGAATTCCAGATTGTGCACACGCAGCTTGGCCGGCTTCATACCCTGCGAACGGCGGATCAGCGCGGTCAGACGCGCGGTCAGTTCTGCCAGGGAAAAGGGCTTTGTCAGGTAGTCATCGGCGCCAGCCTCGAAGCCCGCCAGTTTGTCGCGCTCCTGGTCACGGGCAGTCAGCATCAGTACGGGCATGGCGCTGTGGGCGGATTCGCGCAGGCGTTGGCAAACAGCCAATCCGTCCATACCGGGTAGATAGAGATCCAGCACCAAGGCGTCATAGTGGTTGGTCGTGGCGAGGTTGTAACCGGAAATCCCGTCGCCGGCATAGTCCACGATATGGCCACGGTCTTCGAGATATTCGCCGATATTGGCGGCCAGATCCGGGCTGTCCTCGATGATCAGCACGTACATGGTGAGCTCCTGAATGCGGAATGGCTCAGGCTATCAGCTTTCTTGTCAAGAAAGTGTCAATGATTCGGCAAAACCGACACGGGCGCTGGAAAAACAAATGGGCGCCCTGAGGCGCCCATTTGTCCGAAGTGTGCATTCGGGGTGCTTACGCGCCCAGCTTCGCGCCCAGCACTTCCCGCTGGGTTTTCAGCATGGCAGGCAGTTTGTCCGCAATCTTGGCGAACAGCTCGTCGTGGCTGGCCAGCTCACGCTTCCAAGCGGTAGTGTCCAGACTGATGACCTTCGCGAATTGCTCGGCTGAGAAATCCGAACCTTCCCAGGACAGGTCTTCATAACGCGGCACCAGACCGATCGGCGTTTCGTGCGCTTGACCGTGACCTTCGCAACGATCCACGATCCACTGCAGTACGCGCATGTTCTGACCAAAACCCGGCCAAATGAACTTGCCGTTCTCATCGGTGCGGAACCAGTTGACATTGAAGGCCTTCGGCAATTGTGAGTGCTCGCTGATCAGCTCTTCACCCATGTTCAGCCAGTGCTGAAAGTAGTCACCGACATGGTATCCGCAAAAGGGCAGCATGGCGAAGGGGTCGCGGCGGACAATACCCTGTTGGCCGACAGCAGCGGCGGTAGTTTCGGAGCCCATCGTCGCGGCCTTGTAGACACCGTCTTTCCAGTCAAAGGCTTCAACCACCAGCGGCACGGTATCGGCGCGGCGGCCGCCGAAGATGAAGGCGGAAATCGGCACGCCGTTCGGGTTTTCCCAGTCGGCGTCAATGGACGGGCACTGCGAAGCGGCAACGGTGAAACGCGAATTCGGGTGTGCAGCCTTGCGGCCGCAATCCGGAGTCCAGTCCTGGCCGGTCCAGTCGATCAGGTGCGCGGGCGCGGTCTTGGTCATGCCTTCCCACCAGACATCGCCGTCATCGGTCAGGGCGACATTGGTGAAAATGACGTTTTCCGACAGCGTGGCCATGCAGTTCGGATTGGTCGTGGTATTGGTGCCGGGAGCAACGCCGAAGAAACCGGCTTCGGGATTGATGGCATAGAGCTTGCCGTCATGGTGCGGCTTGATCCAGGCGATGTCGTCACCGACAGTTTCAATTTTCCAGCCTTCAAAGCCGGCGGGCGGCACCAGCATGGCGAAGTTGGTCTTGCCGCAGGCGGACGGGAAGGCTGCGGCGACGTAGTGCTTCTGACCTTGGGGATTGGTCACGCCGAGAATCAGCATGTGCTCGGCCAGCCAGCCTTCGTCGCGACCCATCACGGAAGCGATGCGCAATGCCAGGCACTTCTTGCCCAGCAAGGCGTTGCCGCCGTAACCGGAACCGAAGGACCAGATTTCACGGGTTTCAGGATAATGGACAATGTACTTTTCGGGATTACAGGGCCAGGTAACATCGTCGGCCGGGGTCAGGACTGGCTTGCCGACTGAGTGCACGCAGGGCACGAAGTTGCCGTTTTCACCCAGGACGTCATACACGGCCTTGCCCATGCGGGTCATGATGCGCATGTTGGTGACCACATAGGGGCTGTCCGAGAGTTCCACGCCGATCTGGGCGATATGGCTGCCCAGCGGGCCCATGGAGAAGGGCACAACATACATGGTGCGGCCGCGCATGCAACCTGCGAACAGGCCGTTCAGCTTGGCGCGCATGACGGCAGGATCTTCCCAGTTATTGGTGGGACCGGCGTCATCGCGGTTCTGCGAGCAGATGAAAGTGCGGTCTTCCACGCGGGCGACATCAGAAGGATCGGAAAAGGCGAGATAGGAATTCGGACGTTTCTCGGGGTTCAGCTTGCGCATCATGCCGCGGCCGACCATCAGGTCGAGCAGGCGCTGGTTTTCCTCTTCGCTGCCATCGCACCATTCAATGCGGTCCGGTTGGGTCAGGGCGGCGATTTCCGCGACCCAGGCGATCAGTTTCGGGTGACGAACAAAGGAAGGAGCGTTGACAGAAATTTGAGTCATGGTATGAGGCCCAGGTAACGAAAAAAACGTCCATGCACCCCGGCTTGTGGCCAGGGAGAAAGCGGGCTGCAGGATAGCACAGGGCGATATGGAAGACCTTCACGCCTGACGAGCGGCAGACCCGTAGCAAATTGGCGGAGGTGGTGAGATTCGAACTCACTGTGGGCGGAACCCACGCCGGTTTTCAAGACCGGTGCCTTAAACCGCTCGGCCACGCCTCCAGTTCAGGCGCGCAAGGATACTGCAAAATGGCATAAAAACTCAAGAAACAGGCATGAAAAAGGCGCATGGGATGCGCCTTTTTCATGACGGAAGAACAACCGGTTTACTTCGGATAGAGGTTGACCGGGAATTTTCCTTTCCAGACTTCAACGCTGTCTTCGCCAAAATTGAAGCTCTTGACGATGGCGACGATCTTGGCCTCCAGTTCGGGGTTGTTCAGTTCGCTGGATGCGACTTCGCAACTCGTGACGGAGCCGTTCGGATCAATCACCAGGCGCAGGCTGATGGTGCCCTCCAGGCTGGGATCATCCTTAAGCGCACGGGCATAGGCACTGTCGATCTTGGCGCTGTACTTGTTGAAGACATAACGGATCTCTTCCGGTGTGCGCTTGCCAATACCGCCTTCGCCGCGACCACCGCCGCCTTCACCGCGACCGCCGCCGCCGCCACCAACTCCCTGAACGGAGGAGATCAGGCCGCCTTTCATGTCCTTGGCGCCTTTCGGACCCAGGTTGAAGTCGCCCTTGCCGCCCTTGCCGCCGGCAACCCCACCGCCGAAGCCAGAGCTGGCCGCGCCTTGGTAGGCAAGACCGCCCGAACCGGCGCCAGCGCGGCTGGTAATCATGTTGCGGCTGGTGCCAACAGGTTCACCGCTGTTCTTCTGCAGGTCGCCGCCGGTGCCGGGGTTCTTGGCCATGGACTCGCCGGTTGTCTCAAAGCCGCGGAGGTCGGCGAGGGCATCCACAACGCCGGAAGCTTTCAGCGCATTACCTGCCTTGGCCTTGGCGTCACTGATCTCCTTTGCAGTTGCCGTTTCACTTGGCCGCTGCTTGATCTCGATCGGTTTCGCCTTGGCGACAGGTTCCTCGGCCGCTTTTTGCTCTTCCGGCTTTTTGACTTCCAGAGGCTTGGGCGGGGGAGGGGGCAGCTCAACCTTCTGTTCACGAATGATGTGAGCCATCCGCTCCGGAATCGCTTCCTGCTGCGTGCGTTCAACCTTGGGCAACTTGATGTTGGGAATGATGATAAAACACAGCAATCCCAGAATCATCGCAGTGGTGTTGAAGCGTCGGGAGCGTCGTGCGTCTTCAGGCAACTCGTCCCACGCCAGGGAGGGTCTGATCAGAATGGAGCTCATGATTTCTTGTCTCCCCGGGCGACAGCGAACGACATTTTGGCGTAGTCATTTTCGCTACAGGTGGCCATGACTTTTCTCAGCACGCTGTAGGGCGTGTTGCGGTCGCCGATGATCGTGATTTCGCGTTCAGGAATGCCTTGCTCGTTAAGCGGCGCGGCGCTCTTGGAGGCACGATACTTCAGCTCAACCGCCAGAGCGGGGATCAAGTCATCCTTGTTGCCCATGGCCTCGGTAATCGTGGCGATGTGAACGTCCTGAACCAGGATTTCCTTCTTAGTGACCATCACGACCAGCGTTTCTTTCGGGACCTTTTCAGCCGAAGATGACGGCAATTGCAGGTCCTTCAGGTTCGGCAGCTTACTGGGATTCTGTGAAATCACCAGAAGAAAGAACAGCAAGTTGGCGAAAATGTCGATCAGCGCGGTCAGCATCAGTCCTTCTTGCGGCTTGCGGCGCAGACGGCGCTGGGCGCGCTGGTGGCGTTTTACGTGCGGGCTTTCATGGCTCATGACTTGCCTCCCGTATTGGCAGGAGCGTCGCCGATGCTGACGTCCGGGAACAGGGCGTATTTGCCGCTTTTGCCGGAGATGATCCGTACGGCATCCATGGTATGGATCAGCTTGTCATAAGGTGTGTCCTGTTCCAGAAGAATGCTGGCTTCGGTCACGGACGGATACTGCGTTTTGACGCTATGCAGATAATCATTGAGCGCCGGGTAATCGAGATCGCCCTGAGCGGACAACGGAATGCTTTTCAGCGGGCCGGTCTGACGGTCTGCGACAAGGAAACGGTCCTTGAAAACCATGACTTCAAGAACCAATGGCGGTTTTGCCTGGGCTCCTGCGCCGCTACCACTGCTGGGCA
>DASUIL010000023.1:0-2897 GCA_036273075.1 Fluviicoccus sp.
CACTTCGCCGCCGCGCCGTCGGCGGTGTACGGCGTGGTGTTGTTGATGGCGGGAACGGCGTATTACGGGCTGGAGCGCTGCATTATCGCCACCCACGGCGGCGATGAGGCGGTGCTGTCCAAGGCGATGGGGCGCGGCGGCTTCAAGGAAATGGTGTCGATCGTCGGTTACGCGGCGGCCATCGCGCTGGCGTTTACGGTCAATGGCTTGTCGCTGCTGATCTATGCCGGTCTGGCGCTGATGTGGTTGGTGCCCGACCGCCGCATCGAGCGGGCGCTGGACCGGGAATAAGTCCGGCGGCTCAGGCAAACAGCCCGGCGGCATGCCCGGATGCCCACGCCCACTGGAAGTTGAAGCCGCCCAGCCAGCCGGTCACATCCATCACTTCGCCCACAAAATACAGCCCCGGCTGTTTCTTGCTTTCCATCGTTTTCGACGACAGTTCCGTGGTGTCGACGCCGCCCAGCGTCACCTCGGCGGTGCGGTAGCCCTCGGTGCCGGACGGCTTCAGCGTCCAGCCGTTCAGGTGGTCGCCCAGCTGTTCCAGCGCCGCGTCGGTCCATTGCGCCAGCGGCGTTTCCGCCAGTTCCGGCCACAGCAGCGCCTGTAGTTCCACCACCAGGCTTTTTGCCAGGCGCTCGTGCAGCAGCGTGCGCAACAGCGATTTCGGGTGCGTCTTCTTCTGCGCCTTCAGCCAGTCCGCCATGGCCTCTTGCGGGAACAGGTCAACGCGGATGCTTTCGCCCGGCAGCCAGTAATTCGACAGTTGCAACGCCGCCGGACCGCTGACGCCGCGATGGGTGAACAGGATGTTTTCGGTGAAGGCCGCCAATTCGTTGCTCAGCGCCACTTCCACCGCCAGTCCGGACAGCCGTTCCGTCACCGCCTTGAAGCCGTCGCTGAACATGAACGGCACCAGTCCGGCGCGGGTGGGCAACACGTGGTGGCCGAACTGCTTGGCCAGGGTGTAGCCGAAGCCGCTGCCGCCCAGGGTCGGGATCGACAGGCCGCCGGTGGCGACGATCAGCGATTCGCAACGGAATTCGCCCTGCGTGGTTTGCAGGTGGAAGCGCTCGCCTGGTTGGGTGTCGGCGGGGGCGCTGACGGCGGTGATTTCACAGGCCGCCTTGATCGTCACCTTGGCGCGCTCGCATTCCGCCAGCAGCAGGTCGAGGATGTCCTTGGCGGAATCGTCGCAGAACAGTTCGCCGTGCTTGCGTTCGTGGTAGGGAACGCGGTGCTTTTCCACCAGGCTGATGAAATCCCACTGCGTATAGCGGTTGAGGGCGCTGATGCAGAAATGCGGGTTGGCGGACAGGTAGTTGCCCGGCTCCACGAAGAGGTTGGTGAAGTTGCAGCGGCCGCCGCCGGACATCAGGATCTTCTTGCCGACCTTGTTGCTGCGGTCCAGCACCAGCACGCGGCGGCCGCGCTGCCCGGCGGTCAGGGCGGCCATCAGGCCGGATGCGCCCGCGCCGAGGATGATGATGTCGAAATGGTTCAAGTCTGCGTGCGCCGGTGGTGGAAAAACCGGCGCACGATAGCAGATGGCGGGGGGAAAGCAAGGGTGGTCGTTATTCCGTCTCCAGCACCATCGCCGCGCCGATGCCGCCCGCCGCGCAGGCCGTGGTCAGGCCGATGCCGCCGCCCCGGCGCTGCAACTCGTACAGCATCTGCATGATCACCCGCGCCCCGGTCGCCCCGAACGGATGACCGTAAGCCAGCGAACCGCCATTGACGTTCAGCCTGCTGCGGTCCACTTCGCCCAGCGCGCGGTCGCGGCCGATCATGGCCTTCAGGTAGGCGGCATCGTTCAGCCCGCGCAGGTTGCAGGCCACCTGCCCGGCAAAGGCTTCGTGCATGTCCACCAGTGTCAGGTCGCTCAAGGCCAGCCCGGCGCGGTCCATGGCGATGGGTGCGGCCAGCACTGGACCCATCAGCAGGTCGTCGTGCGGGTCGCGGGCAGCAAAAGCGTAGGAGCGAATGTAGCCCAGCGGTTTATAGCCCAGGGCCTTGGCTCGTTCCTCGCTCATCAGCAGCAGCGCGCCCGCGCCGTCGGTCAGCGGACTGCTGTTGCCCGCCGTCACCGTGCCTTGACCGGACGTATCGTAGACCGGCTTCAGCTTGTCGTAGCTCGCGCGGTCGGAATTCCGGCGGATCAGGTTGTCTTCCTTCACCGTGCGGCCGTCGGGCAGGCGCACGTTCATCACCTGCCGGTCCAGGCGGCCTTCCTGCCAGGCGCGGGCGGCGTTGCTGTGCGAGGCATGGGCCAGGTCGTCCTGCTCGGCGCGGCCGACGCCCCATTTCTTCACCATTTTCTCGGTGCTTTCACCCATGGTTTCGCCCACCGAGTATTCGGTAATGGACGGCCGTTGCGGCAGCAGATCCTTCACTTTCAGCCCGGCCAGCAGGCGGATCTTGTCTTTCGTGGTCTTGGCGAAGTTGATGTCGCGCAGGGTGGCGCTGAGCTGTCCGGACAGGGGGATGCGCACGCTGCTGGTGGAATCGGTGCCGCCGGCAATGCCGAGATCGGTGTAACCGGCCAGGATGTTGTCGGCCAGGCTGGCGGTGGTCTGGAAACTGGTGGCGCAGGCTCGGGTAATGGAGTAGGCGTCCAGCTTGCTATAGCCGCAGGCGAGGGCGATCTCGCGGGCGATAAAGGGGGCTTCCGGAATCATCACCGTCATGCCGAACACCAGCTGTTGCAGGTCGGCGGGGTTGAGGTTGTTGCGGCTGACCAGCTCTTTCACCACCAGCACGCCCAGGTCGATGGCGTTGAGGTCACGGTAGTGGGTGGCGATGCGGGCGAAGGGGGTGCGGACGCCGTCGACGATGGCGACGCGGCCGTGCTTGCCGGTGTAGGGGATAGCGGGGGTCATACGGGTCGTCCTCGGGCG